>CAYLSP010000052.1:0-8244 GCA_964385935.1 uncultured Defluviitaleaceae bacterium | reverse complement strand
TATTTTGCCCAAAATACCGTTAATAAATGACGGCGATTCATCTGTGCCGAATCTTTTTGAAAGTTCAACGGCTTCATTAACAGACACTCCCTTTGGAGTGTCTCCTGCAAATTTAAGCTCATATACCGCTAAGCGAAGTATTGCCAAGTCAACGCTGTTAAGTCTGTCTAAAGACCAATTAGCTGTATTTTGAGAAATTATATTGTCAATTTCTGAAAGATTTTTTATAACGCCGAAAAACTCTTTTAAAACAAAGTCTCTGTCCACATCTTCAACCACAAAGTTCTCAAAATAATCACTGGCTATGCCACTTCTCATTTCTTCATCCTCAATATCTTTATGAAATGGGATCTGGAAAACAAGTGAAAATGCTTCTCTTCTGTCTGTCCGCCGTCCGGCTTTTTTATTATCATTCTGATTCATAGTGTTCTCCCTAATTTATAACAAGTAATCCTAAAAAAGGGCGAAAGAATTTTCGCCCTTTTGATTATTCCGGCTTCTGTTTCGAGGTTTTTTCCATCTGAACCGAAGCAACGTTAACATTAACTTCACAGGCAAAAAGTCCTGTCATTGTCTCTATAGCTGTTTTCACCTTTTTTTGAACATCCGAAGAAACGTCCTGAATCTTGTAACCGAATTTAACAGAAATAGTTAAGTCAATTTTAACTTCATTTCCGTTAACGGTTACTTTGACACCCTTAGACATGTTCTTCTTGCCAAAATCAGGTCCGAAACCGCCCGTATTTGTAACCACTCCATCAACTTCACTGGCGGCAGTGCCGGCGATAACGGCAATAACTTCATCAGCAATCTGAATCTGCCCTATGTTTGAATAATCTCCCTTTATTTCAGCCATAAATTGCCTCCCCTTTTATTTACTCTTAAACTCAGTCCATATTTTATCATAAATAACAGTTGCGTCCCCAAGATCTTCAAAAATCGAAGCTTTTTTCATTATGTCCGGCGGAATATTTATTGCGGGATTTGACTTAAACTCCTCTGATAAAAACGGCGTTGCCGCTGTATTCGTGCTAGGATAATTTATAAGCATTGAAATCTGTGCTGAAACCTGTCCGTCAAGGACATAATCTATGAATTTATACGCATTAACTCTATTAGGAGCGCCTTCGGCAACAACAATATTATCTATATAAAATGTTATGCCTTCTTCTGGAAAAGCAACCTCGACGGTGGGAACTTCCGCTTTAGCCGCAATTGCCTGAGACGGGAACATAAACCCTACAGAAGCGTCACCGTTAATGATTGCGTTAAAAGGAGTGTCCGCATCAAAACTGACAACATTTTTCCTCAAAGACATCATTTTGTCCTGAATTTCATTAAGTTTTGCTTCATCAGTCTCATTTACAGAATAGCCCATGGAAAGAGCCGTTAACCCTATTATATCCCTGTCACTGTTAAGCAAAACCACTTTCTTTTCAAGGCTTTCATTCCATAAATCGTTGTAGCTTGTTACGGGAAAATCCACCTGAGCCGAATCATAGACTAAAATAGCCGCCGCCCCAGCGTATGGTACTGTGTATTCATTGTCCTTGTCATAATACTTTGACTGGTAGCCGGGGTCAATATTTTTGAAGTTAGGTATCTGAGACTTATCTAGCTTTTGAATCAGTCCCCCTTCCTTAACCATTACATCAATAATATAATCACTGCAAATAACTATGTCATACTGGTTTTTCTGGTTTTGAAGCATAGCCATCATTTCTTCATTTGTACTAAAATTTGAATAATTGACCTTAATGCCATTTTCCAGTTCAAAATTAGATACTATTTCATCAGGAACATAACCCGCCCATGTGAGAATATTAAGCTCTTTTGTTTCCTTATCTTCTTTAGCGCCGCTTGAACCTTGACATGCAGATATTCCTAAGCACATTACAGTGAGCAAAAATAAAGCTAAAACCTTTGATACCTTCTTTTTCATTTTGTTTTTCCTTTCTCTTTACAGATGACCCTAAAAGTCCAACGACAACGAATGTGAATAATAAAAATATTGAGCATAGCGCGTTGACTTCAGGGCTTACTCCAAGCTTTAACATGGAGAAAATTTCAACGGGCATGGTTTTACTGCCTGGCCCGGCCATAAACGTACTAATAATAACATCATCAAGAGACATAGCAAAAGCAAGCAAGCTACCTGAAATAATCCCTGGAGCAATCTCAGGCAGGACGACGGTAAAAAACGCCCTCTCCCTTGAAGCGCCTAAATCCCTTGCCGCCTCAACTATGGATTTATCCATACCGTTTAATCTTATTGTCACCATAATAAATACGTAGGGAATACAAAAGGTAGTATGAGATAAAATGAGGGACGGTATTCCGAAACCAAAATTCAGGCTAGAAAACATCATAAGCAGTGCAATGCCAAGAATTATTTCTGGAATGATAAGGGGCAGATAAATCAACCCACTAACCATATTTTTTATTTTTCCCGGCAAATTAGCAACCGCAATTGCACCCCATGTTCCAAGCACCGAGGATATAGCGGATGCAATAAGCCCCACTATCAAGCTAACTAAAAGCCCCGAAACAAGACTTTTGTTTTGAAACAGCGACAAATACCAATCGAAAGTGAATCCTGTCCAGTTCGTCATATATTTTGACGCATTAAAAGAGTATACCACAACGCATAGAATCGGTAAATATAAAAATAAAAAAATAATTAGTACGTAAAGACCTGAAAACCACCTCTTGCTCATAAAAACAACCCCCCCTGCCCGTCTTTCGGGGATGCTTTTATATAAAGAGATACGAAAAGCAATACGATAATCATCAGAATCACTGAAAGCGCCGATGCAAAAGGCCAGTTTCTCGCTGAATTAATCTGGTTTTGAATCAAATTTCCCAAAAGCATGGTATCAGCGCCCCCAAGCAAATCGGAAACGAAAAACAGCCCCACTGCCGGAATAAAAACCAGCGTCATACCTGCCAAAATCCCTGAAACGGACAGCGGTAGAGTAATATTTAAAAACGTCTGAAATTTTCCCGCTCCTAGGTCATAGGAAGCTTCAACTAAAGACTTATCTATTTTTTCAACGGCATTATAAATTGGAAGAATCATAAAAGGAAGAAGCATATAGACCGTTCCCAATAAAACCGCCCCGAAAGTATACATCATTCTAAAAGGCTCTAATCCGAAAAACTGAAAAAACTGGTTCAAAATCCCCTTTGTTTGAAGGATTATCATCCAACCATATACCCTAAGCAGGCTTGATGTCCAAAAGGGTATCATTACAAGAACCAAAGCCCTGCTTCTCATTTTCTTTTTCATTCCTGTAATGAAATAGGCAAAGGGATATGCTATTAAAAGGCAGATTATCGTCACAACAAGAGCAGTTCCCATAGATTCAGCAAAAATTTTGAAATAAAGCGGGTCAAAAATTCTTGAATAGTTTTCAAAAGTAAATTCATAAACTATGTTACCGTATGTCCCTCTTGTCATAAAGCTCAAAAAAAGGATATATATAAGCGGACAGCCCACAAAAAAGCCCATCCACGCAATTATTGGAACAGCCGATAAATATTTTTTAATTCTCATCTGCCTTTCCTTCTCTCAGAACAACGCCAAACTCCCATTCCCATCCGGCAAAAACTTTCTGGTTCTGAGAGAAATGAGATTGTACATTATATTGTATGATTTTCAGAGTCAAATTATCATTAACAGCAGCAACCGTGTTTGTTTGAGAGCCGGAATAACCCGTGTCTCTGACAGTTACGGGAAGACTGTTTTCAGTTTTTTCCGGCGTCAGACTAATTCTGTCGGTGTGGATATATACAAAAACCTGATCACCCTCTTTTATAGACGAATCCATTATTTTGCCGTAGAGCCGCGAACCCGATATTTCAAGCAGAGCCTTATTCTCTTTTATCTCCAAGCATTTAGCCGGAAGGCAGTTTCTGTCTCCCACAAATCCGGCAACAAAGGCTGTCTCCGGATTGTCATAAACCTGCCGTGGCGTTCCGATTTGCTGAAAAACTCCGTTATTCATAACCGCCAGCCTGTCGGACATATTAAGGGCTTCTTCCTGGTCGTGGGTGACATAAATAAATGTTATGCCTGTGGTTTTCTGTATCCGTTTCAACTCCGTCTGCATATGACGCCTCAGCTTTAAGTCAAGCGCGCCCAGCGGTTCGTCTAAAAGCAGAATATCCGGGTTATTAATAAGAGCACGGGCAATGGCTATTCTCTGCCTTTGCCCCCCAGAAAGTTCATCGGGCATACGTTTTTCATAACCTGTCATTTGTACAAGCTCCAGCATATCCTGAATTTTATTTTTGATTTTAATTTTTGCTTCCGACCCTGTTTCATTACCCTGTTTTTTTATTCTTGGGCCATAAGCAATATTGTCATACACGTTCATATGAGGAAAGAGTGCGTAGTTTTGAAAAACAGTATTTACGTTCCTTTTATTAGGAGGATAACCCGAAACATTCTCTCCGTTTAAAATAATTTCTCCGGCGTTTATATCTTCAAGTCCAGCGATAGCTCTCAGTGTGGTTGTTTTACCGCATCCCGAAGGCCCCAAAAGTGTTAAAAACTCGCCTTTTACAATGTCTATGTAAATGTTTTTTAAAATAGGAGTGCTGCCAAAGCTCTTGCTGACATTTTTAATAGACAAAATTATTTCATGCAATATTCTCAAGCCTCTTTTCGGAATTATATACATAATTGCATTCCTAATTATTATAGTATATAATAGTTTAAATGTTAATTTAAGTCAATTATTAATTCTATTTCCGGGGTGACTAAAGTGAAGCGGAACGATATTGAAAAGACTTTTGAAGCATTAATAAAACAGGAAGAAAACCAAAAAAATAAAAACTATTCCGACTTTTTAGAGGATAGTTTTGAAATAGACGGTCAAGATGAGGCTCTTACTAAAGAAATAGATTATTTAGGTGAATATAACAGAAAATACGGCTCTTTTTCGAAGTTTTTATCGGTGTTAATTTATATTTTAATTGTGATAATAATCTATCAAATTATTACAATAATATCTTTTTATGTTTGATTCCATTTTACTTATAAAGTTCAACTCTGAGTCCTATTCTGCCTTTTTTTGTCTGCCCAGTTATTTCAATTATTTTGAACCGGCCAAGACCCCTGACCGTTATATTGTCACCGCAGTTGACAGTCTTAGAACCTGATGAAGCGGCAATCCAGTTCAGAAATACACGTTCTTTCTTAATATGTTCCGCAGACTCACTCCTAGACAGATTAAGGGCTTCTGATATAACGCTATCCAGTCTCATAGACGGAACCGTTATATTTTTTTCGGCTTTTTTCTCAATAACTACGGGTAAACTTCCGTACTCACTTTTTTTGCATTTAACGGTGATTCTCCCAGCTTTTTCAAGATTCGCTTCAATATAAGAAGCAATTTGCCTTTCAGCGAACGCAATAAAAAAGCCGTCACATGGCAAAATGTCGCCAAGAACTCTCCTGTCTATGCCAAGACCGATTATCGCACCCAAAACATCTCTGTGACTAGGGCTTCCGAATTTTTTGTCGAAAGAAATCAATAGCCCGTCAATTGGGAAATCTTCTTCTTTGCCTTCATGTTTCGGAAAAAATCCCATCATGCGCCTTTCAGTTTCTAAAAAACCGCCATAGCTTAGTATATCTATATGCCTATTAAACTCAGCCAGAGCCTTTGAGAATTTTGAAAGCCTGAGAGGATCCCAGAAATCAGAAAAGAACGGCGAGTTATTTCTATAACACAGATAAGCCTGATTAATCACTTTTGAAAACAAAAGCTTTTCTTCAGGCTCACTAAACTGTTTTAAAATCGAATTTCTGTCAATATCCATTACACAAAAGATAAAAGAATCATATAAATTACTTTTTTGAGTGCTTCCATTAAAACCCAAACGATTAATGGGGAAAAATCAAGAATCATGCCAGGGCCGCCTAAAGGAGATTTCGCCAGAAGTCTTCTTATTGGGCCTAAAAGAGGCTCTGTCAGCATATAGATGACCCGCCCAAATTTACTTCTTTGAATTGGCGGTATCCACGACATAAAGACCCTGATGAAAATAAGTCCTTCTAAAATAGAAAAAAACCAATTAACAGCTATTATAATGCTTACTATCATAATGTCCCTCCCCTGAAAGGGGACTCTATTTAGCACCGTTATTTAAACGACTTTTTAAAGTTAAATAAAATCCCGTTAGCTTTAAGCTCTTCTTTAAAGTGTCCCGAAATATCAACATTGCTTGGCGCAATAATGAACACCTTATTTGAAATGCTCTGAATATCACCGTCTATTGCATAAGAAACGCCACCGAGAAAATCCACGATACGCTGAGCCATGTCATGAGGCACAGTTTCAAGATTAACAATAACAATTTTGTTATCCCTTAAATAATCGCAGATTTGACCGCCCTCTTCGAGGGTTTGCGGACATCCCATAACCACCTGCATTTGAACGGACGTATGTATACTTACAATTTGGGTATTGCTTGTCCCTTCAACTCTATTAACGCTCGGCGCAGGCCTTTGTCTGATAGGTCTGCTTGGAGTTGCCATTTTTCTTTTCGGCTCCTCCTCATAATACTCTTCCTCTTCAAATTCTTCATCTTCTTCATATTCATCGGGGTTATATCCCGTGACCATACTTTTGAGCTTTTCGGCAAAACCCATTTTATCCCTCCTAATTTTCTAAACATCTGTTTCTAAAGACCTGTCCGATAATTTCTTTCACCAAAAAAGCCTGTCCCAACTCTAACCATATTAGAGCCCTCTTCTATAGCAACCTCATAGTCGTTCGTCATTCCCATTGATAAAATACTTATGTTATCATTATCATTAATTTCTTTCTTAATGTCAACAAAAACGTGGCGCATTTTTCGGAAAAGTTCCCTGTTATTTTCCGAATTTTCAACAAAAGGAGCTACGCACATAAGACCTTTCAAACATATGTTTGAATATTTTTCAAGGTCTTTGGCGAATTGTACAGCGGTTTCCGGCTGAATTCCGAATTTTGAACTTTCGTCCCCAATATTAACTTCTATAAGAACATTTGAAATAATTCCGGCCTTTTGTGCTCGTTTATTTATTTCTTCGGCAAGGGACAAAGACTCTACAGACTGAATCAGTTCCACTTTGTCAATTATATACTTAACTTTATTGGTTTGGAGATGGCCGATCAAATGCCAGTGTGGATTTCTTTTCACTTCCCCGTATTTGTCCATAAATTCCTGAACTTTATTTTCTCCAAAACTTGTTATGCCGCAGTCAAAAAGCCTTTCCATATCAGAAACGGACTGGGTTTTTGTAACTCCGATTACTGTAATATCGCTTAAAGTCCTTCCTGACTTTATTGCAGCTCTTTCAACGTTTTTTAATACTTCCCTAGCGTTTTCTTCTATACTACCCATATTCATCACCCTTATAGATTGCTTTAATAAACTAATTGACCCTCATAAATATTCCTAACATCCATTGCAATTTTATCATGCACCTTCAAAGAAGTGTTCCTAGCCATATCAAGTATTGTATATCCAGGGCTAGCAACCTGTGCTCCCTCCATGTTTATTCGTTTAAATACAGCCGTCCCCGTATTTGTTATATAAATTCCGGCAACGTTTACAACGTTTTGAATTATGTATTCCTCCATGCCTGCTTCATTTGGATAAAGCACATCCCCGACTTTTATTGTATAATAATCTGAAACTATGTACCGGTTTATTTCATCAGAATCACTGACACTTACATAGACCTCAACCTTACCTTCATCAGTTTGCTTTATAACAGAATAACTACCATCCTCGTTCTTTTTTGAATATTCTTTTGGGATTATAAGCAGGGTCTTTTCTGCAATGGCGCTGTTAGGTATTTGAAGCCCCTTTTCCTCGCCCTTTGTCATTCTGAATGTCAAGTATCTTGTTGATTCGTATTCTGTCACAAATTTATTGCAGGAGAAAACCACATAGGTCTTTGCTCCCTCATTAACAAGCCTAATAATTTTTACGTCAAGGGGCGTATACTCATATTCCCCTTCAATGTAAATAGTGACGGAGTCTCCATCCTGCCATTCCTTTGTCACCGAGGAATTCATATAAGCGCAAATGTACCATTCATTTGACAGAATGAGCTTAAAAACGCCCTTCCCGCTTTCCGCGTCCTTAACCGACGTTAAAAGCTTTTCCTCCCTTTCCTTTGGAATATATTCCTCAGGGATAGAGGCAAGCATGTCCTTTGTAACAACACCCTCCATGCCGTCT
>CAYLSP010000051.1:0-8269 GCA_964385935.1 uncultured Defluviitaleaceae bacterium | reverse complement strand
CGGCTACAAACGCTCTATAATTGTTAAACGATATATCCAGAACCTTTTCATAAGTTTCTTTCAGGTTAAAACCGCCGGAAATATGGGGAGTAATAAAAACATTTGGGGCTTGCCATAATCTATGATTTTCAGGAAGCGGTTCAGGGTCTGTTACGTCCAGAGCCGCTCCTCTTATTTTTCCCGCTTCAAGGGCATCGCAAAGAGCTTCTGCGTCAACGGCAGTTCCCCTTCCAACGTTTATAACCACCGCGGATTTTTTCAAAAGATTTATTCTTTCTCTCGATAAAATCTTGTTGGTATCCTCTGTCTTAGGGACGGCTAAAGCCACTACATCAGCTTTGGGAAGCAGTTCGTCAATTTTATCGGGCAAATGCACTTCGTCTGCGTCAGTTGAATCACCTGTGATTGTGCGTTTCACTCCTATTGTATAACTGCCCATGGCTTTCATCCGTCTTGAAAACTCTCTACCGATATCACCAAGCCCGATTATTAGAGTGGTTGATCCGTATATGGACGAAATTTCCCCTTCATCACGCCAGATTTTCTGTCTCTGGTTATCAAGATATAAATTGAATTTCTTTATGATAACGAGAAGCACGCCAATCATGTGTTCTGATATTACAAGACCATAGCTTCCAGTTGCGTTTGTTAAAACCGCCTGCTTTGGGAAAACGCCTGGCTCTTGATAAAGGTCGCTTCCGGCTGTGCCAAGCTGTAGCCATTGCAATTTATTCGCATTTTTTATAAATTTTCTCGGCACAAGTCCAAAAATAACATCAGCTTCCAACACCATTTCTTCGCTTAATGTGTCATAGCTAGAATAGATATAATTCGCGTCACAAATACTTTCAAGCTCTTTTTTTCTGTCCTCTGTAAGTTCAAAAAGGACGAGTACGTTTTTTATATTAGGCATAATGACCTCCTGATCATTCATTAAAAATAGCAACCAAGATATTATATCTTTCACTGAGAATAAAATCAATTGCTATTACATATTGTTATCTTTCCCCAATAAATGTATAATAAAAGTGAACTACCCCGCCCCAAGGGGCGGGGCATCGGTTTAATAGCACGCCGCAAGCGGCGAGGTATTAAACCTGTTCACTCCGCGGCGTTCGTCAAATGCGAAAGCAAGCTTTCGCGCTTGACTCACTGCTTCGCGAGAATAAATTAAAAAACTGAGGTGCAAAATGATGAAGCCAAAGTATAAGATTTTAAAAATTGATCCTTATTTAGAACACTTTTCCGAAGACATCGAATTAAGGATGAATAATTTAAGAGATACAAAAAAACGTGTGGTTGGGAACAAAACTTTATCTGAGTTTGCTAACGGACATAAATATTTTGGCTTTCATCAGCAGCAGGACGGATGGTTTTTCCGTGAATGGGCGCCTAACGCCAGAGAGGTATACCTTTTCGGGGATTTTAATGAATGGAATCGGGCAAGCCACCCTCTTAAAAAACTTAGTAACGGAGTTTGGGAAATTTTTATTGAGGGCAAATACGCCCTGCCCCATCGTTCAAAAGTCAGGCTAATAATCAAAACGGATTTTGAAGTTCTCGAAAGAATCCCCGTTTATTGCAAGAGAGTTATTCAAAATCCCGAAAACTTCGCATTTGACGGTCAGGTTTGGAATCCTGAAAGGGATTTTGTGTGGACAGATGAGGGATTTTCCAGAGATGAAAACGAACCCCTTTTAATATATGAAACTCACATAGGTATGTCGGGTGAAAAATACGGAATCAGTACATATAGTGAATTTACTGATTTTGTACTGCCACGGGCAAAAAGGTTGGGCTATAACGCCATACAGGTTATGGCAGTTTTGGAGCATCCATATTACGGCTCTTTCGGTTATCAGGTTTCTAATTTCTTTGCTGTTTCCTCCCGGTTCGGTGAGCCGGAGGATTTTAAACGGCTTGTTAACACTGCCCATGAAATGGGTCTTTCTGTGCTTTTAGACCTTGTTCATTCTCATGCTGTCAACAATGAGGTTGAAGGACTTGGACGCTTTGACGGAACTGTCTATCAATATTTCCACGACGGCGATGAAGGAAATCATCCGCAGTGGGGAACAAAACTTTTTGATTATGGAAAGCCTGAGGTTATCCATTTCCTTCTTTCAAACTTGAAGTTTTGGCTTGAAGAATACCATTTAGACGGCTTCCGTTTTGACGGCGTGACTTCAATGTTATACAGAGACCACGGACTCGGAGGAGTTTTTGACAACTATAAAAAATATTTTTCGATGAATACGGACACAGAGGCCGTTACATATCTCCAGCTTGCGGCTCTTACCTGCAAGGAAGTAAAGCCAGACTGCATTATTATTGCGGAGGATATGAGCGGTATGCCGGGAATGTGTCTGCCTGTTGATGTTGGCGGAATCGGCTTTGACTACCGTTTAGGAATGGGTGTTCCAGATTTTTGGATAAATACGTTAAAGAAAAAGAGGGATGAGGACTGGGACATGGGGCAGCTTTGGCATGAGCTGAACCAGAGACGTCCTCAGGAAAAAGTTATTGGCTATTGTGAATCCCACGATCAGGCTCTTGTTGGGGACAAAACTATTATGTTCTGGCTTGCCGATAAAGAAATGTATTGGCATATGGACAAAAACTCCAACAGCGAAGTCATTGACAGAGCGTTATCACTTCATAAGATGATAAGGCTTATTACCTGCGTTTGCGCCGGTGAAGGTTATCTGAACTTCATGGGCAATGAATTCGGACACCCTGAATGGGTTGACTTTCCGAGAGAAGGAAACGGAAACAGCTATCATTACGCCAGACGGCAGTGGAGCCTTGCTGATAACCCTCATTTAAAGTACGGATATTTACAGGAATTTGACAAAGCAATGATTGAGCTTGTCAGATTTAATAATATTTCTAATGAACCGTCAAAACTAATTTATATTGACCAAGGAGCTAAAGTTCTGATTTTTTCAAAAGGCCGCCACTTATGCCTGTTTAATTTCCATCATCAAAAGGATTATCATGCAAAAATTGCCTGCAAAGGAAAGGGTTATAAGACGGATTTTTATACAAATGAAGTCCGTTTCGGCGGGCATATTGAAAATGGTGGAGACGCGTTTATCTCTATAAAAGGCTTCTGTGATATAATTATAGACAGAAGATCAGCCATTGTCTGCCATGAAATATAATTCTTATGGACTTTATAAACAGTAGATGTGGGGAGGACCTCATGCTTAAATATATAGAAGAATTTAAAACCTATATGCTAGTTGAAAAAAAGCGCTCTGAAAACACTGTGGAATCCTATGTGAACGACTTGGAACAGTTCTATAAATATTTAAGCGAATCAGGCATAGAAACAGAGGATCTTTCGCGAATTAATAAAACTAACATAATGTCATATATACTAAGGCTATCCGCTTCCGGCAAAACATCCGCCACAGTTTCCAGAAACATTTCTTCGATAAAAGCTTTTTATAAATACCTGTTTAAATGCCGTATTGTCAATGAAAACGTGCCTGAGAGTATTTCTCCCCCGAAAGTCAAAAAATCAAACCCCGATATCCTGACTTTTGAGGAAGTGGAGCTTCTTTTGTCAAAAGCCGAAGGAGAAAGCGAAAAAGCTAAAAGAGACATGGCAATGTTGGAAACCCTTTACGCCACGGGGATTACGGTCAGCGAACTTTTGGATTTAAAAATTTCGGATGTGTATTTGCAATTGAAGTTCATAAAATGTGAAAAAAAGGAACGGATTATCCCTATTGGTAATAAGGCCGTCCTTGCTCTTGAAGATTACATAGAGAATGTAAGGAAAAACATAGACTATGAGGACGAAACGCTTTTTCTCAATCATAACGGCGAAAAAATGACAAGACAGGGTTTTTGGAAGCTTATTAAGCATTACGCAAAAATTGCCGGAATTACAAAAAATATTACGCCGCACACTGTTAGACATTCATTTGCCGTTCATTTATTAAAAAATGGGGCAAATATCCACTCTGTCAAAGAAATGCTGGGACATTCCGACATTTCGTCCACTCAAATATATCTTGAGAACTCTGATTTAAGTCTGAGAGAGGTTTATACTAAAACTCATCCCAGAAATTAGTTAGGAGAAAGCTATGATTGCTTTTATAAAAGGAACAGTTGAACATATAATAGAAAACTTCGTCCTGCTTGACTGTAACGGCGTTGGTTATAGAATATATCTGACAGGCTCTTCGCTTCAAACGGTGTCACAGACACCAGAGGGAGAAGTTATAAAGCTTTTTACGTACATGTATGTGAAAGAGGACGGCACATCCCTTTACGGATTTCTTACTCTTGAAGAATACGACCTTTTTAATATGCTTATAACTGTGAACGGAGTTGGGCCAAAAGCTGCCATGTCTGTTCTGTCTGTTGCACCGCCCTCTCAGCTTCTTCTCTATATCGCCACGGAAGACGCGGACATGATTACAAAGGCACAGGGCATTGGAAGCAAAACTGCCCAAAGAATTGTTTTAGATTTAAAGGATAAAGTGAAAAAAATGGCTCTGCCTGCTTCAATGCAGGCGCAGACAAGCCTTGGAAATATATCAGGAGGGCAGTCACAGGACGCTCTTGACGCGCTTATTTCTCTGGGATATTCAAGAAACGAATCTCTTAAAGCAATTTCACAGGTAGATTTAAATTTGCCCATTGAAAAGGTTATAAAAACAGCCCTTAAAAAAATTATTGAAAATAGGTAGATAAAATGGAGAAAAGAATAATAACCGCCGATTTACAGCCTGAGGATTTGGAGTTTGAGGGCTTTGGCTTTGATAAAAATATGTCCCTACGCCCTTCCAGGTTTGACGAATACATCGGGCAGGAAGGCGTTAAAGAGAACTTAAAGGTGTTTATTCAGGCGGCCAAAATGAGAAAAGAACCGCTTGATCACATTTTGCTTTACGGTCCTCCGGGGCTTGGGAAAACAACCCTTTCTAATATTATCGCCGAAGAAATGCAGGCATCCATTAAAACCACCTCAGGACCCGCCATTGAGCGGCAGGGGGATATGGCCGCCATTTTAAATGATTTAAACGAAGGAGACATTCTCTTCGTTGACGAAATTCACAGGCTTAACCGGCTCATTGAAGAAATATTATATCCGGCTATGGAGGATTTTTCCCTTGACATAATGATAGGAAAAGGCTCCGGCGCAAAATCAATAAGGCTTGATTTGCCGAAATTCACGCTAGTTGGTGCAACCACGAGAATCGGGCTTTTAACCGCTCCCCTTAGAGACCGCTTTGGCGTTATCAGCCGCCTTGAACCATATACCGTGCCTGAACTGACAAAAATAATAAAACGTTCGGCCTCCGTTTTAAACATTGAGATAACGGAAACCGGCGCACAGGAAGTTGCGCGCCGTTCAAGAGGAACGCCAAGAATTTCAAACAGGCTTTTAAAGCGTGTCAGAGACTTTGCTCAGGTCAAGTATAACGGAATAATCACAGACGAAGCCGCCTCCTATTCCCTTAACCAGCTTGAAGTTGATAAAATGGGGCTTGATAATGTAGACAGAAAAATGCTGCTCTGCATTATTGAGAAATTTAACGGAGGCCCTGTTGGACTTGAAACTCTGGCGGTTTCTATAAACGAAGAAGCTGAAACCATTGAGGACGTTTATGAACCCTATCTGATTCAGTTGGGGTATATAAAACGGACTCCTCGCGGCAGAGTTGCGACAGCTCTATGCTTTAACCATTTTAATTTGAAATATACGGGGGAATAATATGAATCTAAACGGCTTTTTCAGGCAAAACAATGAGCAGAACCAACCTTTTGCCTCTGGCGTTAAGCCAATGGGCGGTTTTGACCGGATTGTGTCTATTTTTGCCGCTCCCGCAAAGCTTTTTGAGAATCTAAGGCTATATCCGAAAATGCTGGCTCCCTTTGTTATTTTCATAATAATGGGGATTATTTCGGGCGTTTTGACTATAAAATATACCGAAATAACCTCACAAGCCCAAAAGCCCATTCTTGAAGAAAAATACGGCGCGGATTTTGCCGAATATATGACGGATAACAGCGATTTATCCGCCATTATCTCAGTTGCACAAGTAGACTCATCCACACTGAGCATGGTTTCGGCTGTGTCCGGCGCGCTCTCGTTTCTGTCTACCTATACAATATCGGGTTTTATTTCAGCATTTATATACTCCATGTTCGCGAAATTTTTCAAGGGAGAACCAAAATTTATAAATATTGCGTCAATGATTTATCATATCCTGATTATAGACGCTGTTGGCTCAACTCTTATATTAATTATCAGCGTAATATTTAACACACCCGTTAATATGTTTTCTCTCGCGGCGTTTTCAGGAAATGCCGGCTACGCTTCTCCTCTCTATGACTTGCTTTCCAGTATATCGGTGTTTTCTCTGTGGTATTATGCGCTGGTAATTCTGGGTTTGAAAAATGTTTGCTCTCTGCCTGTTAAAAAGGCGTTTATTACCGCAGGAATAATTTTTATTGCTACATTAATTTTCTCCGGTATTATAACCCCTCAGGCTGATGCGTTTATGGTTGATTATAATTATAAAATATTTTCAGGAGGATTTAATGGAAATATTTGATGAAGAGCAGAGTTTTGGGAATTTAAAAGAAGAGGACATTTATATTTTCGGACACAAAAATCCCGATTCAGATTCCGTCTGTTCCGCGGCCGCATATGCCGAATTTAAAAGACAAATGGGTTTTAAAAACGTATATGCATATAAGCTTGGAGAGATAAATAAAGAAACGGAATTTATTTTTAATTATTTCGGTGTGGACGTTCCCGAAACTCTGGCTGATGTAAGACCAAAATTATCGGATTTAGAGCTTTATCATCCTGACTCCCTTACCGAAGACGAACCGCTTAAAAACGCGTGGCACGCTCTGACAGGAGAGGGAACCGGCTCAAGAATTTTGCCGGTTACAGGGAATAACGGCGAAATTAAAGGGATTCTGTCAATAAGCGACATAACAGGAATTTTTATGGAAGTTGCCGACGTGGATGTTATTTCTCAATATGAAATCCTGACGAAAAATTTAATAAAAATTTTAAACGGACATATATACAGCGGAGAATATAAATATGACACCATATGCGGCTCAGTTTATATAGGAACAAACATTGCTGACGAATCAAAGGTATCGGACAAAGACATAATCGTAACCGGAAAAATCGAAGACGCTATGAGATTCGCCTATGTTGTAAAATGCGGCATGATTATTTTAACAAATGGTATAAGTCCCTTGGGGCTTGAACATTCTCACGCCGCCGTTTTATCAGTTCCGTTTTCCATGTTTAAAACCGTAAGCCTTTTAAACCACGCAATTTCTGTTGGCACTGTCATGAAAAAGAATAATATAACGTCATTTTCTGAGGACAGTTATGTAGATGAAGCGGCTGATATTATGAAAATATCGGCGCACAGAAATTTCCCTGTTATTTGCAGAGACGGAAAATTTCTTGGCGTTGTTTCCAGAAGGCATTTAATTGGAAAAAAGGGGAAAAATGTAATATTAGTGGATCACAATGAAAGAAGCCAGTCGGCAGAGGGGTTATCCTCAGCCAATATTATTGAAATAATAGACCATCACCGGGTAGCCGATATTCAGACTGACACGCCCCTTTATATAAGAAGCGAACCAGTTGGCTCAACCGCCACAATTATTAAAAAAATCTATACCGAAAACAATATAAATGTAGAGAAAAAGTTTGCCGGAATCATGCTTGGTGCGATTTTGTCCGATACTCTGATGTTTAATTCCCCCACCTGTACTATAGAAGACAGAAACGCAGCCAAATATTTAGCTGATTTAGCGGAAGTTGACATTGAGAAATTCGGCGAAGAAATGTTCGCTGTTTCGGCTTCTGTGGGGCATTACGCTGCCGCTGAAATATTGGCTCTGGATCGAAAAAAATTTACATTTGATAAATACACGGCATATATTTCTCAGATTAACACGTTGGATTTTAATTCTATTTATGACAGACAGGACGATTTATTAAATCAGATGAATAGTTTTGTGAAGGAAACAGGCTGTGATGTAGTTATTTTAATGGTCACGGACATTGTAGCCGCAGGGTCTGAAATCCTTGCCGCCGGAAAGTCAAAGGAACTGCTTTTTGCAGCTTTTGGCATGAAGCCGGAGGACAGAAGCATTTTCCTTCCCGGTGTGGTATCAAGAAAAAAGCAGATTGTGCCACGGCTATTTAAGGCAACTCAAATAATGTAATGTAACGGAGGTGTAAATGTGGATAAATTCAAAAAAGTAA
>CAYLSP010000050.1:0-8282 GCA_964385935.1 uncultured Defluviitaleaceae bacterium | reverse complement strand
TTCATAGATGAAATTGTCACTGGGTTTTTTATTATATTTTTCATTTTGGCAAAAATATTCATGGATTATTGACTATTAATTATAATGGTGATATAATTCTCATGGGTATAAATATAAGAGTACAAGTTTATAAATAATTTAGAAGCGGGGGAATTTTTAATGGGTTCATCTAAACAAGTAATCGAACAGACCGAGAAATTCGGTGCGCACAATTACAAACCGAAAGAAGTAGTTTTTGCTTTAGCAGACGGCGTTATGGTTACTAATCCTGAGGGCGAAAAATTCTATGACATGTTAAGCGCATATTCAGCTCTTAACTTTGGACACAGACATCCTGAATTAATTCAGGCCGCTAAAGATCAGCTTGATAACGTTACTTTATCTTCAAGAGCTTTCTATAACAACCTTTTAGGCGAATTTTTAGAAAAATTATGCAAGCTTGCAGGCAAAAACATGGCTCTTCCTATGAATACAGGTGCTGAGGCTGTTGAGACTGCTCTTAAAACAGCTAGAAGATGGGGTAACTTTGTTAAAGGCGTTGAAGACGGTAAACAGGAAATTATCGTTTGCTCAAACAACTTCCATGGCAGAACTATTTCCATTATTTCTATGAGCACAGATCCTCAGTGCAGAAAAGGTTTTGGACCTTTCACTCCCGGTTTCAAAATTGTTGAATACGGAAATTTAGAAGAGCTTGAAGCTGCTATTAATGAAAATACCGTTGCTTTCCTTATGGAGCCTATCCAGGGCGAAGCAGGTATCATTATTCCTCCAGCTGGCTTTATGAAAAAAGCTCATGAACTTTGCAAGAGCAAGAACGTATTATTAATCGCTGACGAAGTTCAGACTGGTTTTGCTAGAACTGGTAACATGTTTGCTAGCGAATTTGAAGGCGTTGAGCCTGATATGTACATTTTCGGAAAAGCTCTCGGCGGCGGCGTTATGCCAATTTCTGCTGTTGTTGCTAATGACGATATCCTCGGCGTTTATGAACCAGGTTCTCATGGTTCAACTTTCGGCGGAAATCCTCTTGCTTGTGCAGTATCAATTAAAGCTATGGAAATCCTTGTTAGAGATAACTATCCACAGGTTGCTAAAGAAAAAGGCGAATATTTCATGAACAAACTTAGAGAAATCAAAAACTCTAAGATCGTCGAAATCAGAGGCAGAGGTCTCCTTATCGGTATGGAATTCAATTGCGATGCTGCTCCTTATGTTAAGAAAATCATACATAACGGCGTATTAGCAAAAGAAACTCATGAACATACTATCAGATTCGCTCCTCCGATCGTAATCACTTATGAACAAATTGATGATGCGGTTGAAAGAATCAGAGCAGCTATTGAAGAATAATATTTAAATTAATTTTCACCGCCGTTGGTCTAGCCTACGGCGGTGATTTTAATTGTCACTAACGAGTGACTGTATTAATAAGATCTCTGTGTAATTCCTTTATTTCATCAAGCTTATTCCTATTAGTTAGCAATTCCAACCCTGTCAATGCCAATGCCTTAGCTCCGGCAACAAGAGCTTCGTCTGCAAACTCCGAAACGCAGGCCTTTGCAAATTCTACAGTATGTCCGGGGATTTTATCCAGACTAATTCGGAGGAAAGGCTGTATAACCGGGATTACATGGCTTACATTCCCCACATCGGATGAAGCCTGCATTTCATTAGTGGCTAAATCATATTTTAGACCCACTTTTTCCGCCTTTTCTTTGAACATATCATCAAACAGCCCATTTACAATAATATCTTCCACATCGTTATTGAACTTTTGTTCCTTGAAGGTACAGCCTGTTGAAATGGCTGCGCCTTCGGCTACTTTTATTACTCTTTGAAGAGTTTCGTCACATCTCTGTTTAGTTGCGGCTCTGACAAAAAAGTTTGCTTTTGTATAGTCCGGGATTACGTTGGGTGCTTTGCCACCATCGGTTATTACGCCGTGAATCCTTACGTCATCAGTGGTTTGTTGTCTTAAAGCGTTAATTCCGTTAAAAAATAAAATCATAGCATCAAGGGCATTTATCCCATCCTGAGGACATCCTGCGGCATGAGCCGTTTTCCCGAAAAATTCAAAGGAATAGCATCTTACGCCTAATGAGCGGGGTGTCAGAGAATTTTCGCATGAGGGATGAAGCAGCATAGCCGCATCTATGCCTTCAAAAAAGCCGCCGTCTACAAAGCTTGCCTTTGCGCTTCCGTTATCTCCGCCTTCCTCCGCCGGTGTTCCATAAACAAACACCTTGCCGCCCGTTTCTGCTAATATTTCGGAAAGCCCCACAGCTCCAAGAGCCGATAATGTGCCTATAATGTTATGTCCGCAACCGTGCCCAATGTCCGGCAGAGCATCATACTCTGCCAGAAAGGCGATAGAAGGGCCATCATTACTGGAAGACTTCTCAGCAATAAACCCAGTTTTATGCCCGGCTATATCCGTTTTTACAGTAAATCCGTTTTCAATTAAAAGCTTAGTCAGTGTCTCACAGGCGAAGAATTCCTGGTTTTGAAGCTCAGGCCGGGCGCTTATAGCATGGCTGGCATCTATAAACGCCTGTTTGGCCGCCTCTATCTTTTCGTCTATTTTTAATTCCAGAGCGTTCATTTTCTCCCCCCTTTTAGAAAATAGGTATAGCCATGCCGTTATAAACCGCATCAATGTTTGCTCTTGTCTCTTCTGATTGATAGACTTCTTTTAACTTTAACAATTCGGGCTTATTAAGGTCACTTGTTTGGCAGGCAATAATGTTGTAATATGACTTAACATATTCCCATTCGGGGTTTTCGTAAAATATTGAGTCGTCTAACAGAGAAAGTCCTGCAAGAAGGGCATAATTGTTGTTTATACAAGCCACGTCAAATTCGTCCATAGCCCCCGGAATTAATCCAGCAGTCATTTCCACGATTTCTAAATTCTTAGGATTTTCAACAATGTCCTTTATTGTAGGTAAAAGCCCCGCATCTTCATTAAGTTTAATAAGTCCTGCCTCACTGAGCAAAAGTAAAGCTCTGCCGCCGTTTGATGGGTCGTTTGGTATGGCGATTCGCCCATTCTCTTGGATTTTGTCAAGTGAATCAACATTTCCTGGGTAAATGCCCATAGGTGCTAATATTGTATAGCCTAAAATAGAAAGATCCGCGTCTGAATTACTTAAAAAGTTCTCAAAAAATATTTCTGTCTGAAATGCATTGGCATCAAGTTCGCCGTCGGCCAAGGCGGTATTTGGTATCAAATAATCTGAAAAGAACACGAACTCAAGCTTAATTCCTTCTTTAGCTAAGCGGTCTCTGACACTGGTCCAGATTACGTTCTCTTCTCCGTTAAGCCCGATTCTGATAACAGCTTCTTCTGGTTTTTCTGTTTCCTTAGCAACATCATCCGTCTTTTCTGTTCCATTAGCAATATCATCCGTCTTTTCCGTTCCCTTAATAGCAACATCTTCCGCTTTGTTTCCCCCACATGCTGAAAGTGAGAAGCACAGCGCAGCCGCCAATGCTAAAGTGATAATAGATTTTAATTTCATAATGAATTCCCCCTAATTTTTATTATTTATTTTTATTTTTTATATAGTAAAATATAGGCAGCCCTGCCAGCGTAATAGCAATGCCGATAAGGGACCTTAATGGGCTTTCTATCACAGTGCTTATTAAGATGTAAGCGCCGCCTACAATACCTATAATTGGTGTTAATGGATATAAAGGTACTTTATAGCGTCCCTTTTCGGGACTGACTTTCTTCCTTATAATAAATACACCGATAACACCCATAACAAAGAAAATCCATAAAACAAATATTAATAAATCGGTTAGAGTGTTAAAGGTTCCTGTAAGAATGTAAATTACTGCTAAGGCACTTTGGAAAATAAGGGCATTCGACGGTGTTTTTAGTTTTGGATTAATTCTGCTTAAAGTTCTTGAAAAAGGGAGCTGTCCTTGCTCGCCCATTGCTTGCGGCACTCTTGCCGCTGTCATCAAATAACCATTCAAAGCCCCGAAAACAGAAACCATAATACCGGCAGTGATAAATGTTCCGCCTACATTTCCAAAGAGAACTTCTGCTGCATCAGCACCGGGTGTTGTAGAAGCTACGATAGTTTCGTAGGGCAGTACCTTAAAGATGGCTATATTAAATAATACATAGACGAATATTACGAACAAAACTCCTATGGAAATAACTTTTGGCAGGGTCTTAGCCGGGTCTTTCAACTCTCCCGCCATGTTAGTTACCCCAATCCAACCGTCATAGGCCCAGAGAGTTCCCAAAATTGCTACGCCAAAACCGGCTCCCGATATAGGTGCATTAATGCCGGAAAAACCTGGAGCAATGTTTGTAAATAGCCCAAGAGCTATGATGCCTATAACAGGAATAAGCTTTCCAATGGTTGCAATTGTCTGAATGACTCCACCGCATTTTGTAGCAATGATGTTCATTATTAAAATAAAAGCCAAAACAGCGATTGCAAGTATTTTCTGCTGAATTACAGTCATTGGGATAAAAAAACTGGAATATGTGGCAAAAGCAATTGCCTGAGCGGCAATCGAGGCCGGATAGGAAATAATTGTCTGAACCCATCCAAGAAGAAACCCCGCTACATCGCCGTATAATTCGCAGAGATAGGTGTATAGACCTCCAGATTTAGGAATAGTCGCGGCGATTTCTGCTACTGATAGAGCTGACGCGAGGGTAATTATCCCACCAATCACCCAGGCCAAAATACTCATAAGCTGGCTGCCGGAGTTGTTTAGTACGATGCCGGGTTTTAGGAAAATTCCCGACCCAATGATCATTCCTACTACAATTGCCATTGCTTCAATATAAGTTACTGATTTTTTCATCGAATTCTCTTTCATTATCAAACCTCCCGCTTAAAATAATTTTTATTATCTCCAAATTCGATATAAAAAACTAATAACTTACTTTTGTTAAGTGTGTTACACAAGAATCCTATTTAAGAACCCTCCGTGAAAGGTTTTTTCCTGCAGTTTGTACAATAACAACTAATACAAGCAATACAGCTACTGTAACTACCATAATGTCCGTTTTAAATTGCTGGTAGCCATATCGCAGTGCAAAATCTCCAAGTCCGCCGCCGCCAACTGCTCCCGCCACAGCCGAAAAGTTAATTAGACTGACAAACATTATGGTGTATGCGTTAATGATACCAGACAGCGATTCAGGCAGGATTACCCTCATAATAACCCCTAAATTGCTTGTTCCCATGCTCTTTGCCGCCTCGATTACGCCCCTGTCAACTTTTGAAAGAGCCGCCTCAATCTGCCTTGCAAGGAATGGGGCTGAGGCTACCACTAGCGGAACAATTGCTCCCTTAATTCCGATTCGCGTCCCCATAACCATCTTTGTAAAAGGTGTTATAGCAGTAATCAAAATCAGTGTGGGCATAGAGCGCAGAAGGTCGATTATGCTTGATAATATGCGGTTGACCGTTGGGGATTTAAAAAGCTCCTCTTCCTTAGTTGCCATTAGGATAACGCCCAGCGGCAGTCCGATTAGCCCCGCAATGACAAATGATATGCTGACCATAATGAGGGTCTGTTCCAGCGAAAGCAACAAATCGGGGAAAAGTTCAATAACGTTTGGAATAATTTTTGTTAAATCCATTTAAAACAACTCCTCGACAATTATATTATTTTCTTTCAGGTATGATATCGCCGCCTGCGTATCCTCTTTGCCGCCGTCCATCTTCACAATAAGGTTTCCGATTGAGTAACCCTGAATAACGTCTATATCACCAAAGAGGATGCTTGCATAAACGCTGAATTTCTTTGCCATGGTGGATATGTAGGGGTCGCCTGACTTCTCTCCCAGAAAGACCAGCCTATAGAGCTTTTCCTTATGACCGTTTTTTGACAGAAGGCTAAGGGCTTCTTTTACGTTGTCGTTTTCTAAAATATTTCCCACAAAGGCTTTTCCCGCTTCTGTTTTCGGATATGTGAAAATGTCAACAACACTGCCGGTTTCACAAACCTTTCCACCACTCAGAACAACAACCTTGTTGCAAATTTCTTTAACAACATCCTTTTCATGAGTGATTACAAGAATGCTGAGATTTAAAGTTCTATTAATGTCTTTAAGAAGCCTTAGAATGGATTTTGTGGTTTCGGGGTCTAGCGCTGAGGTTGCCTCATCACATAAAAGTAATTTTGGGTCTGCCGCCAGTGCCCTTGCAATAGCAACTCTTTGCTTCTGTCCACCTGAGAGCTGTGAAGGATAAGCCTTTGCCTTGTCGCTTATGCCCACAAGCTCTAAAAGAGAAAACACTTTCTCCTTTACTTTCTGTTTCGGCAGTCCTTTGTATTCAAGTGGAAAAGCAACGTTTTTAAAAATGGTTCTTTGGCTCATTAAATTAAAGTGTTGGAAAACCATTCCGATTTCGGAACGCTGTTTTTGAAGATGCCTTCCTTCCATTTTCATAAGGCTTTTTCCATCAATTAGTATGTCGCCGCAATCGGGTCTTTCCAATAAGTTTATACAACGCACAAATGTGCTTTTTCCCGCTCCGCTTGAGCCGACTATCCCTAAAATATCGCCGTCAGACACATTGATAGAAACATCATCCAATGCCTTTACAACGCCTGATGCCGTTTTAAATGATTTTGAAATACCTTTTATTTCAATCAATCTAACCGCCTTCTTTCTCGAGAAAATAAAAAACCCCGCTCTTATAACAATCAAATGTTATAAGGACGGGGAATATTCCGTGATACCACCTTATTTCACCTATAAGTCGCCTTATAGGTCTCATCAAGTACGGGACAATAGTCATATACTCTATCGCTGTAACGGGCGAATCCGTCGTAGCCTAATCTGCATTAAGCAGAACTCGGTACGAAGCTCAAAGGCCATTTTCTGTAAACAAACCAATTATCCCTTCTCAGCTACCGGGAATTCTCTGTAATTGTTTTAGATTACATACTCTTCTTATCAACGCTTTTTATATATTAAAGATTGTTTTTAATACTACTTTATTTTTTAAAAAAAGTCAATACCAATTTTTCTCAGTGCGATAAAAATTTTTAGCTGCCCATTGTTTCAATAACAGAAAGCATCTGAGTGAATTTCACCCGCTCGTTGTCCGGTAGATTTTCCATCATAACCCTTACCATAGCCGCTTGTTCATGCTTTGAAAGAGGCTTGCCTTGTGGAGTTTTTTTCATAAACTCCATTATGATTGGCATGGACTCCATTGGGGATTTTCCTGAAATTTTATTCATGACCTCCATTAGAGCCGCAACTCTGCCTGGCTCTAATTTCCCAAAGGCAGGATCTTTAAGCAATTTCTCATAATCAATCAAGCTTTGCTCGCCTCCATAAATGATTGCATAAACCTCATTTTTTCCATCATTTCCTGCATGTTCATGTAACTAATCATAAAATCTGCAATTTTTAATTTTTCTGGTGGAAGGTGAGGGCGTATTGAAATAATCATTTCTTTGCGCCAGTCGCCGCCTTTTTTTCCGTTTATTTCAATAATCTGCTTTCCATAAACATCAAGTATATTCTGCATTTCAACAAATCTTTCAAGAAGCTCCAACCGTTTCCCCTCCTATATTGAGATTGCTTTATATGATTAAAAGCCAATAACCGTAGGAACCCTCAACGGGCTGTTCCCCACCGCAGCATTTAAACTGGTTAAATCCCATAGATTGAGCGGTTGACTTCATTTCACTTCTGTATGTATCGGGCACAGCGATAATATACCTGATGCTTATATCCGTGAAAAATCTCCCTAAAAGCAAGTGATTATAATTATTATAGCATGTTACTACAAAGGGGTTTTTGGCATAATCAGGAAAGTCATAGGGAAGCCATGCTAAGTCTTCTAATGAGGCTCTGACCCATTGAACGTCCTTTTTCTGCCTTCTAAACGGTGTCATTGGAGTGTTATACTCAAATATCCTAGAAAGTTCCTTTCTTTGGGTGTTTAATTTATTAATGTTTGGGTTAGGCTCAGAATCCTTTATATCAAGCCGCATTTTTTTTAGAGATTGAATTTCTTCATTAAACTTTTCTGCCATTTTTTTAAAGGTTTCATGGGTCATTTCGGATATTTCTTTTTCGTCTATGTCTTCCTTCAAAGGCTCTGGGTTTTCTGAAAATTCAGTATCTTCGTCCTCTGCTTGAGGCATGGATTGAATAATTGGCGGCTTTACAATTTCTGGAGTCTCATTAATACTAGAAGACGTTACTGTTTCAGGGGCAAAATGAGCCCTTGGAAAGGTTATGATTTCAGGAAGGACTTGGGTGTTTTTCGGAAAGGTCA
>CAYLSP010000049.1:0-8347 GCA_964385935.1 uncultured Defluviitaleaceae bacterium | reverse complement strand
ATTAGGAGGACTTAATATGAGTAATACACAAAAACTTGCAACAAAAATTGGTATTATCGGCGGCGGACAGCTTGGAAAAATGATGACGCTGGACGGAAAACGCATGAGCTTTTATACGGCCGTTTTAGACCCTGTTAAAGACTGCCCGTCACATTCCATTTCTGACAGTCATATCATAGCAAGCTTTGACGACACGGATGCAATACGCCGTCTGTCCGACGAGACTGACGTTTTGACCTATGAATTTGAACATATTAACGCGGACTTTTTAGTTGAGCTTGAAAAAGAGGGAAAAAAAATCTATCCCACAGCGGAAAGTCTGGTTATTATAAAGGATAAGCTGAGCCAAAAAGAACTTTTACAAAAAAATGATGTTTTAGTGCCTAAATTTTTAAGTATAATGAATTTGGACGACGTTTTTACCGCTTATCAAAAATTTGGAAAAATGGTTTTAAAAACTCGTCTGGGCGGTTATGATGGAAAAGGCAACGCTTTTGTTATGAATGAGAGTGATATAGAAAAGGCGTTCGCTGAATTAGGGAGCGGGAAAATCCCTCTTATGGCCGAGAAGTATGTGAATTATACAATGGAAGTTTCAGTTTTGGCTTGCAGGGGAATTAACGCGGAAATAGCGGTTTATCCTGTTGCCGAAAATATTCACAAAGACAATATATTGGAAAAAACCCTTGTCCCGGCTAGAATTAATGAAAAAACTGCTAGGTCGGCCATGGAAACGGCCCAAAAGGTCATGGAAATCTTCAAGGGTGTAGGAATGTTCTGTGTTGAGATGTTCGTCACAGAAAACGGCGAGGTTTTAGTCAATGAAGTTGCTCCGCGCCCACATAATTCGGGTCATTATACCATAGAAGCCTGCGTAACAAGCCAATTTGAGAATCATATCAGAGCCATTACAGGGCTTCCGCTTGGTGATACCACCCTGATTACCCCTGTTTGCATGAGAAATATTTTAGGTTCAGAAGAACCGGGTTTTGCCCAAGTTTACGGCATTGACGAAGCCCTCAGAGTGAAAGGGGCTAAGGTTCATGTATACGGAAAAAAAGAGTCCCGCCCAAAACGGAAAATGGGGCATATAACGGTTACAGCGAAAACACTTGAAGAAGCGGAAGTTTTAGCCGATATAGCTTTTGACGCAATAAAAATCGGAGGGGTGCAGAATGCCTAAAGTTGCAATAATTATGGGAAGCGATTCAGACCTGCCTGTTATGAATGAGGCTGTAAAAATCCTTGAAGCTCTCAAAATTAAGACTGAAACCACTATTGTCTCGGCTAACAGAACTCCTGAGAGAATGTTTGAATACGCAAAAAGCGCAAAAGGGCGTGGGATATCCTGTATTATAGCCGGCGCAGGCGGTGCGGCTCATTTACCGGGCATGGTTGCGTCACTGACAACTTTGCCTGTTATAGGAGTTCCGGTCATGACAAAAACCCTTTCGGGTGTTGATTCCCTTTATTCCATCGTTCAGATGCCGGGCGGTATACCGGTTGCTACAGTTGCCATAAACGGAGGACTTAACGCGGGACTTCTTGCAGCTAAAATAATAGGAGCTTTTGATGAAGAAGTTAGTTTAAGACTTCAAGAGTATTCAGAAAGTCTTGAGCGTTCGGTTTTAGACAAAGCGGAGAAGCTTGAAAATATTGGGCCAAAGGCCTATCTTGAACTATGATAATAGGCGTTGGCACGGACATTATAAAAATTAAAAGAATACAACAAGCCGCTCTTAACATAAAGTTTCTAAATAGAATTTTCACTGAGTCAGAAATTGCCGAATATGTTCAAAAGGGTAAAAAGGCTCAAACTCTCGCAGGGAAATTTGCGGCTAAAGAAGCAGTTTCAAAGTGCTTTAAAACCGGATTTTCCGGATTTTGGCCAAAGGAAATAGAAGTGTTAAGTGAGGATGAGCCGAGAGTGATTTTGCATGGAAAAGCCAAGGAAATCGGAAACAATTTGGGTATTTCAAACATCCACGTTTCCATTTCACATACGGACGATAACGCCGTGGCCTTCGCTGTTGCCGAAGGAAAATGAGCGTAAAAATTTTTATCAAGGAGTGTGGTTTCAGTGGATCCTGACAGTACGCCGCAAATAATAGTTATAGTCGTTTTTATGATTCTTTCTGCCTTTTTTTCGGCATCAGAAACGGCTCTTATGTCATCTTCAAAACTAAAGCTTAAAACCATGTTGGATGAAGGTGTGAGAGGCGCAAAAACGACTCTTTCCTTATTGGAAAAGACTGATAAGCTGCTGTCTTCCATATTAGTTGGAAACAATATAGTCAACATTGCTCTGACTGCTTTAATAACCAGCTTTACAATAGAAGTGTTCGGAAACGATACAACTGTGGCTTTTGCTACAACGGCCTTTGTCACCACAATAATTTTGATATGTGGGGAAATAACTCCAAAGTCCATTGCCGCTAACAAGCCCGAAAAAACGGCCTGCATCCTTTCTCCCACCCTTTCTTTTATCTTGAAAATATTAACTCCTATCAGCTTGATTTTTGCCATAATTACAAAGTGGATACTTAAAATTTTTATAAGGGACTCCGGCAAGCCCTCCATTACTATCACGGAAGAAGAGCTTAAAACAATCGTTAACGTGAGCCACGAGGAAGGGGTTCTGGAGCCTGATGAAAAGGAAATGATACATAATGTTTTCGACTTCGGCGATTCCCGGGCAAAAGACATTATGGTGCCACGAACAGACATAGCGGCCATTTCAGCCGACAGCACTTATAATCAGGTTGCAAAATTATTTCAGGACGAACAGTTTTCCAGAGTGCCGGTTTATCAGGATGATTTGGATAATATAATCGGTATTTTATATGTAAAAGACTTGCTCTTTAAAAATATAAATAAAAAGGTCTTTTCAATCAGAAATATAATGCGCAAGGCGTATTTTTCATATGAACAGAAACCCACAAGCCAACTTTTTGCCGAAATGAGAATAAAAAGGATACCAATGACAATAATTATTGATGAGTATGGCGGGACGGCAGGGCTTGTTACGATTGAAGACCTTGTTGAAGAAATTGTCGGAGAAATAAATGATGAGTATGACATTATTGAAGAGGATTTTACAAAGGTATCAGATAATTTATATTCTGTGGACGCTTCCGCTAAAATTGACGATTTTAATGAAGTTACCGGGACAAATATTGAGTCTGACGACTATGAAACAATTGGTGGATTTGTGTTGGGGCTTCTGGGACATATGCCGGAAAAGGGCGAGACAGTTAATTATGAAAAATTCTGCTTTACAATAGAGGATATTGATAAGAACAGAATCCATACTTTAAAGGTTGAAATCAGAGATGGGGAATCATAATTAAATTTATTTATTAAATAGCTTGACATAATGTGATAGAGATGCTACAATGATTTCATAAACGATAATGATTATCAATTAATACTAATTATTAAAAAAGGAGAGATTTACATGGAGTTAAAAGGAAGCAGAACAGAAGCTAATTTGATGGCCGCTTTTGCCGGTGAGTCCCAAGCAAGAAATAAGTATACCTATTATGCATCACAGGCTAAAAAAGAAGGCTATGAACAAATTGCGAAATTATTTACTGAGACAGCTGAAAATGAAAAAGCACACGCTAAGATGTGGTTTAAACTTCTTCATGATGGAATGCCTGAAACAGAGAAGAATTTAGCTGATGCCGCTGCCGGAGAAAAATTTGAATGGACAGAAATGTATGCTGAATTTGCTAAACAGGCTAAAGAAGAGGGCTTTACAAAAATCGCTTTCCTTTTCGAGGCTGTTGCAAAAATCGAAAAGCATCATGAGGAAAGATATTTAAAACTCCTTCAAAATGTTAAAGACGGAAAAGTTTTTGAAAAGGATGAGAAAGAACACTGGATTTGTGAAAACTGCGGACATATTCATTACGGGGAAAAAGCTCCAGAGATTTGCCCTGTTTGTGACCACCCAAGAGCATTTTTCCAGTTAAACGCTGAAAATTATTAATCTGTTTCTGTTATACAAATTGCCGGGTGATATCGAGAGATATCCCCGGCTTTTATAAGTATCTGAGGTAGGTTGGTTATGGTGGTTTTGTTTGTTATTCTAGTACCGTATATGTTAATTATTCTTTTTGCTTAATATTCGGCAAATCGCAAAGGTTATGAAATATGCTGCTGCTAACAACCAGTATGGAATTACATTCATGCTGGTCATTGTGGGTTGCCTTCCTTCTTTTATTGGACTACCTATCCAATACAATGTAAATATCATAGGAATTGTTGGAAGTATTAGCCCCCATAACCTTTTTTTCTTAGGGGCAAGGTACATTTGTATAATGACCCCAATTATTAAAAGTAAAGAGAAATTTGCAAGTACAAAATCCACTATGTCTTCCATTAAATCATACATATATACCTCGTTATTAATATTTATTTCTAATCCTACTGTAGGATTATTTTTTTAATTCACGATAAGCCAAGATTGCGGAAATTGTTTTGCTGTCCTTAATTACATTATTAAAAATCATGTCTACGGCCTCGTCAACCGAATAATACTCAACATCAATAAATTCATTTTCATCAAAATTTGTCTGACCTTCTTCAAGGTTATTTGCATAATAGACATAAAGCATCTCCGTGCAAAAACCGATAGCCGAATACATTTTGAACATAAATGTAATATCATTGGACTTGAAACCTGTCTCCTCTTCAAGCTCTCTTTTTGCGCATTCAAGGGGGTCTTCGTCCTTTTCGAGTCTTCCGGCAGGAATTTCTAAAACCTCTTCACCTGCGGCGTATCGGAATTGCCTAGCCAGGATAATTCTCCCGTCACTCGTAATCGGCAGTATTGCCGACGCGCCGTTGTGGATAACAAGATCAGCACAGGTTTTTTTGCCATTAGGCAATTCTATAGTATCCCTTACTAGTTTAAATATTTTTCCATCGTATATGTCCTCGCGCTTTATAGTTTTAAAACCCATTTTGATTTATCTCCTTTAAATTTTTTAACGATCAAACGCCGCCATCCATAGAATGGCGGCGGCGCTTGAAATTTATTCTTTAATTACTTTAAAATTCCTGCAAATAATTTAAGAAGATTCATCTGAACTTGAGCGGCTTGAGCTCTTGTGGTAAGACCAGCAGGATCAAAAGTCGTGTCAGATGTGCCTTGCATAAGCTTCATTGTTACTACATCCGCGATAGCATCTTTGAAGTTAAGACCAATTCCTTCAAAATCGGTGAATACTTTGGATAAATCTAAATCAGTTTTAGGAACGCTTATCTTTTCATAAGAAAGAGCTTGTGCTAATACAGAAGCCATTTCTTCACGAGTGATAGGCTGGTCAGGCATGAATCCACCTTCGTTTATGTCGAGACCATTAAGGAGACCTGCTGATTTAGCTGCTAAGAAAGCTTTATAATACCAAGCGCCTTCATTAACGTCAACATAAACTGATTCTGATGCACTTCCGGCTGGCAATGCAAGAACGTTAACCATCATCTGAACGAATTCGGCTCTTGTAACGCTGCTGTCAGGATTATATAATCCTCCGCCGATACCTGAAACTAATCTTCTAGCAGCTGCCTGGGTAATAGTTGCTTTAGCCCAGAAGCCTGCTGCAACGTCATCAAACGCTACAAGGTTGTGACCGATAACAAATTTTGAGAAATGAGTAGTCAAGAATGTTACCGTACCTGTTGTTGAATCAAAGAAGCCACATGGAACTACCTGTAAGTTACCTTCTGAATCAAGGTAGTAAATTACAACTGCGTTAGCATCTTGATCTTCTTTAAGGGCATAAGGAAGAGTTACGCTAACCTCATTGCCGCCAAATGTTGTAATAGTAGTTTCGCCTGATTTAAGAGAAAGTTCATAAACCGGGTCTGTTCCAACAACTGCAGCCTGTTCTTCAGTAAGTTTGTCAGCAGCAACTTTACCAACTGTAAGTACAAGGTCAGAAGTTGCCTGAGCGCCTAAGCTTGTAAGGGCAGCATCGTCAAATAATAATGTTGCGCCCATTGCTGTTACAACAAGGTCTGTGTTTTCGCTGGCAGCAACAGCCTTTAATGCTGCAGCCTTAATTGTTGCTTCTGTAGCAACAGTTTTATCGGTGCCAGCAACATTGATAGTAATAACGATTGGTTTGCTTTCAGTTTTTTCAGCGCCAGCGGCCTCTGCAGCTTTTTTAGCTTCCGCAACTGCGTTTTCAATAGCTTTTTTAACGTCGGCTTCTGATACAGTTGCCTTTGTTACACCGGCTTCGCTTGTTTCTACAGTTGGAGCAACGGTGGTGTCTTTAACTGCTGATGTGGAATCAGTTTTTCCGCTGTTATCCCCACTGTTTGATGTATAATCAGTAGTAGGTTTACTGCTTGTCGTTTCTGTAAAATTAGCTCCGATTGTTATTGCTTTATCGGGAACTGTGAGCACTGTCTCTTTAGCTGTAGTTGTTGAAAGATATCCAGTATCTCCCGTCCATCTGCTGAAACCATAATCTGAGCTATTAACAGCTTTTAATTGGATTTTATCTCCTGCTGTACAGGTCACTACGGTGTTAGAAACATTCACGTTGTCACGCATAATTTTTCCGCCAGTTGTTCTTGAAAAAGTTACTGCTACTACTGCATCAGATTTCTCATCATTGGATTCAGAAGCAACTTTCACACTTAAACCACCAGGGAAAGAATCTAAAGCACCGTTAGTTGCTTTAATATATACTTTAAATTCGATTTCTTCGCCTGGTTCAACAGCAAACAAGTTGTTTAAGATAGTTGCATTAGATGCTGATTTACCTTCTAAAGATACTCTTACAATATCAGTAGCATCGGCATCTTCTGAATGTGCAATTGTGTAGTTCTGAACAGCGTATCTTCCTTCGGAAGCTGGCTCGAAATCGCCTTCTATTAAAGCTAATTCTCCGCCAACAGGTTTTCCGTCTGTACGTAACATACCAACCTGATAGCTAAGGTATTCGCCGTACTTGCCTTCATTCATATTTTTCTGAAGTATGTAGAAGTGAAGCTTGTTTTCTGTGTCTTCCCATTCGTTTACAGTGTTACCAGATACGATATCTCTTCCATCTCTTGGTTCACCTTTTACTATGCTGCCTGGTTTATCAACATACCAGTTTGCAGGGCTAAGCGGCCAGTCAGCAACAGTCATTAAAGCATCACCTGGTCTATCTCTAAGTATCGGCTTGCCTGTTCCATCAAGTTTGTATGTTGATTTGTAATAACCAGTGTCAACTGATGAAATGCCGGCATGGAATGTAGCATCAGCCAATTGTGTAGCGTGAGCTAGTGGATATGCAGCATAGTCATCATTAAGCTCATAGTCAACCATAGCAATATCTCCTGGATGAGAATCAACTACAGCAAATGCCGGATTGCTCGTGTTAACATGAGTACGCCCAATCAAAACACCATGGTCATTTACATAAGAGTCATAGCCGCTTTGATCAACAACTTCAATAGTCATATTTTGAGCTGGTTTACGTTTGTTAGTAAAGTCTAGGTTATGGGGACCCTGTTTGGTACTGCTATAGGCCATATCATATTTATCTGCCCAGTCTCATTTAACAAACTTTAATTTAACACATTTGTAGAAATTATCTTGAGTAAGACCGTAATCTTCTAACCAAGGATAGTGGTTACTAGCAAGTGGAATATTACGAGCTATAATATCAGTTACGACAGGGGTACTAGCGGCCAATTCTTCAACTGTAAGTTCAAGTAAGTCGCCCTCATCATAATATTTAAGATATACATCTTTGTTACGTTGCATTAATTGTGCAGGCACAGAACCAGCCTCAATACCAGGCACTGTCCAACGAGCATGGTCACCGAAAGGACCTGAGAATGCGCCACGGCTCATAAGTTCCCAAGGTTCAGTTGCAGCACTTGCGCCATCTGCCCATGGGTTACCGTAGTTATCAGGTATGCCGGCAATATGACCAAATTCATGTGCAAATGTGGACATACCATCGTTTTCACCCTGGGTTGAACGAGGAATACTTCTTCCTTTGTAATTATAACTTCCGGCATGGGACCATTCGCCTACAGCCGCTTCCCATGATGTGAAAGCAACGTAACGAGTATTTTTTGTAGTTATGTCATTATAACCATCTACCCAGTCCCAGTCAGCATCTGAAAGCTTAAATTCAAATACTTCAGGTTCAGTATTTGTAAGATTTCCTGCAGGTTCTGGCTGTAAAGGTGCATTTTTTCCACCTAATGCTGTAAGGTCAGTTGGGTAGGTAGGTTTAGTATAACCCGTAGCGCCCCAGACTGCTATATCTACAGCTTTAATCTCTGTAGCAAAATCATCCAAATCAGATAAACAACTGTCTATGGACGT
>CAYLSP010000048.1:0-8356 GCA_964385935.1 uncultured Defluviitaleaceae bacterium | reverse complement strand
GGCACAACAGGAAAAAGAAAAAAAGCTATTGTTAAACTTACTGAGGACAGCAAAGAAATAGAGATTTTCCAGGGCATGTAATTAGACGTCGGTTTAATTGCATCAAAAAAGAAGGGAGTGCATTAAATTGGGTATTAAAAGATACAGACCTTATACTCCTTCAAGGCGTCATATGACAACCTCTGATTTTGCTGAAATAACAAAGTCAAAACCGGAGAAGAGCCTTGTTGTTCACTTAAAATCAAACAGCGGCAGAAATAACCAAGGCAAAATAACTGTACGTCATAACGGCGGTGGCGCTAAGAAGAAATACAGAATTATAGACTTTAAAAGATATAAAGACGGAATCCCCGCAACAGTTTCAGCTATCGAATACGATCCAAACAGAACAGCTAATATCGCCCTTTTAGTATATGCTGATGGCGAAAAGAGATATATTTTAGCTCCAAACGGCTTAAAAGTGGGCGACAAAATAATGAATGGCCCAGAAGCAGAAGTCAGAGTTGGAAACTGCATCCCTATGAGCAAGCTTCCAATAGGTGCTCAAATCCATAATATTGAGATGAAACCCGGCGCAGGCGGACAATTAGTTCGTTCAGCAGGAAACTCAGCTCAGTTAATGGCTAAAGAAGGTAAATACGCTACGCTGAGATTACCATCAGGCGAAATGAGACTTGTTCCCGTTGAATGCAGAGCAACGCTTGGACAAGTAGGTAACATTGATCACGAACTTATTAACTATGGTAAAGCTGGTAGAGTACGTCACATGGGCAAACGCCCAACTGTCCGCGGTTCTGTTATGAATCCTAATGACCATCCACACGGCGGCGGCGAAGGCAGAGCACCAATCGGACGTCCCGCTCCTTCAACGCCTTGGGGCAAACCCGCTCTTGGTCAGAAAACAAGAAAGAAAAACAAAGCCTCAAATAAATACATTATTCATAGACGCACGAAGTAATACAGGATAATGTAAAACCGTTTCTCTAGAAAATTAAGGAGGAGAAAAATGAGCAGATCTCTTAAAAAGGGACCCTTCGCAGATCCCCATTTACTTGCTAAAGTAGAAAAAAATATAAAAGAAAACAAAAGAGAAGTTATAAAAACATGGTCACGCCGTTCAACAATCTTTCCACAGATGATTGGCCAGACTTTTGGAGTATATAATGGAAAGCAGCATGTGCCCGTAACTGTTACGGAGGACATGGTAGGCCACAAGCTTGGCGAATTTTCTATGACAAGAATCTATCGCGGCCACGGGAAAGACGCAGAAAAAAGAAGTAAGGTTAGATAGCAGAAAGGAGGATTTTTATGGCTAAAGGACATAGAACCAGAATTAAGAGAGAAAGAAACGAATTAAAGGATACCCGCCCAAAGGCGCATCATATGTATGCCAGAATCTCTGACACAAAAGCCAGAATCGTTCTTGAGCAGATCAAAGGCAAAAGCGCCGGAACCGCCCTTTCTATTTTAACTTATTCCCCCAGGTACGCTGCCGATTTAATTGAAAAAGTGCTTAAATCCGCAATTGCTAATGCTGAAAATAACTTAGGTCTTGACGTAAACAAACTTTTCGTCGAAGAAGCAATTGCAAATCAAGGTCCAATAATGAAGAGAATCCAGCCCAGAGCAAAGGGCAGAGCATACAGGATCGAAAAAAGATTAAGCCACATTTCAATTATACTTAATGAAAGATAGGAGGTAAGTAATGGGTCAGAAGGTTAATCCCCACGGAATCAGAGTCGGAATCATTAAGGAATGGGATTCAGTTTGGTACGCTGAGAAAGATTTCGGAAAATTCCTTGTTGAAGACGATAAAATAAGAAAATGCATTAAAAACAAACAGTTTGTTTCAGGCGGACACAGAAACGCCGCTGCTATTTCAAAAATTACAATAGCAAGAACAAATACACGTTGCAAGGTAACTATTTATACCGCTAAACCCGGTATTATTATCGGAAAATCAGGTCAGGCCATTGCGGAGCTTGGCGAGGAGCTTCAAAAGCTTACAGAGCAGAAAATCCTTGTTAACGTTGAAGAAATTAAACGTCCTGAGATTGTTTCACAACTTGTTGCTGAAGACATCGCGAAACAGCTAGAAGGTCGCGTAATGTTCAGACGTTGTATGAAACAGGCTATGAATAAGGCCATGAAAATGGGCGTACAAGGTATTAAGACAGCAGTATCAGGAAGGCTTGGCGGCGCAGAAATCGCCAGAACCGAGCATTATCATGACGGCACTATTCCTTTGCAGACACTTAGGGCAGACATTGACTACGGATTTGCTGAAGCTATGACAACTTATGGCAAAATCGGTGTTAAAGTTTGGATCTATAAAGGCGAGGTGCTTCCCGCTAAGAAGAGAAAAGAAGGGAGCAACTAATTATGTTAATGCCAAAAAGAGTTAAAAGACGTAAGCAGTTCAGAGGGCGCATGACCGGCACTGCTACAAGAGGTAATAAAATTAGCTACGGCGAATACGGCCTTATTGCTCTTGAACCATCATGGATTACATCAAACCAGATTGAAGCAGCCCGTATTGCGATGACAAGATACATCCGCCGTGGCGGTAACGTTTGGATTAAAATATTCCCAGATAAGCCGGTTACTTCAAAACCTGCTGAAACACGTATGGGTTCCGGTAAAGGCTCACCTGAATATTGGGTTGCTGTTGTTAAGCCAGGAAGAGTTATGTTTGAACTTGGCGGCGTTTCTGAAGAATTAGCCAGAGAAGCTCTCCGTCTTGCTATGCATAAGCTTCCTATAAAGTGCAAGATTGCCTCCAAAAAAGAATTAGAGGAAGGTGAAGGCAAGTGAAATCAAAGGAATACGCAAACGAATACAGAAATAAATCCGTTGAGGAATTAAATAAAGACTTGGTGGACGCAAAGAAAGAGCTTTTTAACCTTAGGTTTCAAAACGCCACAAATCAGTTAAACAACACAGTCAGAATAACCGTAGTTAAAAAGAACATCGCCAGGATCAAAACATTTTTAACCCAGAAGGAAAAAGGGTTAATATAGGCGGGAAAGGAGAGTTTACGTGGAAAATACCCGGAAATTAAGGAAAGTAAGACTTGGCAAAGTTTTATCTGATAAAATGGACAAAACAATTGTCGTTGTCGTTGAATACAGAGTAAAGCATCCGCGTTATAGTAAAATTCTTAGAAGATCCTATAAACTTAAAGCCCATGACGAAAACAACGAAGCCGGAATCGGTGACAGAGTTCGCGTTATGGCTACCCGTCCGATTTCTAAGGAAAAGAGATGGCGTTTAATAGAAATAGTTGAAAAAGCTAAATAATTTAACCGTCTATACATTATTTGCTTACCGGATAGTTCATTTTAAAGGTATATGCATGAACGGAGGGAAATAAATGATTCAACAGGAAACAAGGCTTAGGTCCGCCGATAATTCAGGAGCTAAAGAACTTCTCTGCATTAGAGTCATGGGAGGTTCAACAAGAAGATACGCAAGCGTAGGGGATGTTATCGTTTGTGCGGTCAAAGATGCAACACCCGGCGGCGTTGTCAAAAAAGGCGAGGTTGTCCGCGCTGTTGTTGTAAGAACAAAAAAATCTATCGCAAGACCGGACGGTTCTTATATAAGATTCGATGAAAATGCGGCAGTAATCATAAAAGAAGATAAAACCCCAAGGGGAACGCGTATTTTTGGCCCCGTCGCCAGAGAATTAAGGGAAAAGCAGTATATGAGAATTTTGTCCCTTGCCCCTGAAGTAATCTAAGGAGGTTAGTAGCATAATGATTGCGAAGAGCAAAATTAAAAAAGGCGATAAAGTTGTTATCATAGCCGGAAAAGATAAAGGCAAAGAAGGCAAAGTCCTGGTCGTTGACAGAAAACGCGGCAGGGTTGTTGTTGAAGGCGCCAATATGATTTCCAAGAGCATGAAAGCAAGAAAGCAAGACCAAAAAGGCGGAATTATTAAAAAAGAAGCCGCTTTAGACGCCAGTAACGTAATGTATCTCTATAAAGGCAAGCCAACAAGAATCGGCTTCTCAACCGAGATCAAAGAAGTTGGCGGGAAAAAAGTTACCATTAAGCACCGCGTGGCAAAATCCACCGGAGAAATTATAGACTAATCCCGGAAGGAGGTTTTTATGTGAACAGATTTAAAGAGTTTTATCTGAACGAAGTAGTTCCCGGTATGGTAAAGGAATTTCAGTATGAGAACATGATGGCTGTCCCTAAAATCGAAAAAGTCGTTGTTAACATGGGCGTTGGCGAAGCTAAAGACGATAAAAAAGTTATGGAAGCTGCTGTTAACGATATGGCCATAGTTACCGGACAGAAGCCGGTTATTACAAAGGCAAGAAAATCAATCGCTAACTTCAAACTCCGGGAAGGTATGGTTGTAGGCTGTAAAGTTACTCTCAGAGGCGAAAAAATGTATTCATTTGTGGATAGGCTCATCAATGTGGCTCTTCCCCGCGTAAGAGACTTTCACGGTGTTTCTCCCGATTCCTTTGACGGAAGAGGAAACTATACTTTAGGTATCAAAGAACAGCTTATGTTCCCTGAGATTTCATATGACAAAATTGACAAAATCAGAGGTATGGATATCGTGTTTGTTACAACGGCCAATACGGATAAGGAATCATTTAAGCTTCTCAGCCTTTTCGGAATGCCGTTTAGAAAATAGGGAGGATAACAATGGCAAAGAAATCAATGATTTTAAAACAGCAGAGAACACCTAAGTTTTCCACCAGAGCATACAGCCGCTGTAACATTTGCGGCCGTCCTCACGGGACACTCCGCAAATTCGGGATTTGCCGTATCTGCTTCCGTGAATTAGCCTATAAAGGTCAAATACCAGGCGTCAAAAAGGCAAGCTGGTAATCGAGAAAGGAGGTCAACAACATGTCAATGAGTGATCCTATCGCAGATATGCTTACAAGAATCAGAAACGCAAACTCTGCTAAACACATAACCGTCGATATCCCTTCTTCAAGGGAGAAAAAGGCGATAATTGATATATTGATTCAAGAAGGTTATGTAAAGTCCTATGAAGTTATCGAAGACGGAATCAAGAGGACTATACGTGTAACTTTGAAATATGGCAAAGACAAAAATGAGAAGGTTATTTCAGGCATTAAAAGAATTTCTAAGCCGGGTCTCCGCGTTTATGCCGGAAAAGACGAGCTCCCTAAGGTGCTTGGCGGCCTTGGAATCGCTATTGTTTCAACAAACAAAGGCATTGTGACTGAAAAAGAAGCCAGAAAATTAGGCGTAGGCGGAGAAGTTCTCGCATTCGTTTGGTAATTACTTTATAAAAGGAAGGTGCAGACCATGTCCAGAATTGGTAAAATGCCCATCCCCGTTCCTGCTGGTGTTGAAATCGTGAATACTCCCGATAACACCATGACAGTGAAGGGACCAAAGGGCACGCTAACCAGAAAATTAGCTGAAGACATGAACATCGCAATTGAAGGCGGCGTGATAACAGTTACTCGCCCCAACGATTTAAAAAGAAACAGAGCCCTCCATGGGTTAACAAGAACTTTAATAAACAACATGGTTGTCGGGGTTACGGAAGGATATACAAAAAGGCTTGAAATAAACGGAACAGGCTATAGAGCGGCTAAAGAAGGCGACAAGCTTACCTTAACCCTCGGCTATTCCCACCCCATCGTCATGACGGATCCCGATGGCGTTACCACAACACTGGACGGTCAGACAAAAATAGCGGTTTCTGGTATCGATAAAGAAAAAGTCGGACAGCACGCCGCTAACATCAGAACAAAGAGACCGCCAGAACCCTATAAGGGCAAAGGTATTAAATACGCCAACGAAACGATTCTCAGAAAAGCCGGCAAATCCGGTAAGAAATAAGTAAGGGGTGAAAAATAGTGATTAGAAAACCTTCCAGAAAAGTAGCCAGACTTAAAAGACATGGAAGAATCAGAAATCATGTTTCGGGCACCAGCGTTAAGCCAAGGCTTGCCGTTTTCCGCTCCGAAAAGCATATATATGCTCAACTGATAGACGATACAGTGGGCAACACAATTTGCGCTTCTTCCACTCTCGACAAAGGAGTGGCAGCCACACTTGACAAAAAAACTCACAATATTGAAGCCGCTAAAGCGGTTGGCAAAGATGTAGCCGAAAAAGCGGCTAAAAAGGGTATTGTTAATGTTGTGTTTGACAGAGGCGGCTATATTTATCATGGTAAAATTAAGGCCCTTGCCGATGCTGCCAGGGAAGCCGGACTTAAATTCTAGTAAAAGGAGGTAAAGCTTTGAAAAAGATAGATGGTGACAGCCTTGATCTCCAAGACAGAGTTGTCGTTATTAAACGTGTTACTAAAGTCGTTAAAGGCGGACGTACAATAAGCTTTGCGGCCCTTGTGGTTGTTGGAGATATGAACGGTCACGTTGGAGTGGGTCTGGGAAAAGCCAGCGAAACTTCTGAGGCTATCCGCAAAGGCAAAGAAGATGCTAAGAAAAATATTATTTATATAGACAGAAATGAAAACGACTCAGTTTATCATGAAATTATGGGTAAATACGGCGCGGCAAAAGTTTTCATTAAGCCTGCCCCCGAAGGAACAGGAGTTATTGCGGGCGGCCCCGTTCGTGCCGTTATGGAACTTTGTGGAATCAGAAATATTTCAACAAAGTGCATAGGCACAAGCAATAAGAGAAACGTGGTTAACGCTACAATCCAGGGTCTTGTTTCCCTGAAAACTCCTGAGACTACCGCAAGATTAAGAGGCAAGTCTGTTGAAGAAATTTTAGGTTAGGAGGTTAATGCTATGGCCGAATTAAAAATAACTTTAGTAAAATCTTCTATTGGCGTTATCCCCAAACATAAAAAAACTATTGAGGCGCTGGGTCTTAATAAGGTTAACAGCTCGGTTATTCAAAAGGATAATGAAGCAATCAGAGGTATGATCAAGCAAATCGGATATTTATTAAAAGTAGAAACCATATAAACGGAGGTGAGCTACAATGAAATTAGGTGAATTAAGACCAGCCGAAGGTTCAAGAAAAACTAAGTCAAGAGTCGGAAGAGGTCATGGTTCAGGAAGCGGAAAAACTTCAGGTCGCGGTCATAAAGGCCAGAACGCTCGTTCAGGCGGAGGAAAAGGCCCTGGTTTTGAAGGCGGACAGCTCCCTCTTTACAGAAGGGTGCCTAAAAGGGGATTCCATAACAGAAACACAAAAGAAATTGTGGCTGTTAACATATCCCACCTTGATGTATTTGAAAATGGTGCAGTTGTTGATATCGAGGCATTAAAATCAAAAGGTCTTGTCTCCAACGTCAGAGACGGAGTCAAAATACTGGGAAATGGCGAGATTAAAAAGAATTTGACGGTGAAGGTAAACTTTTTCAGCAAATCAGCAGTAGAAAAAATTCAAGCTGCGGGCGGAAAAGCAGAGGTGATTTAACTTGTTTAGCGTATTTATGAACGCATTAAAGGTTAAAGAAATTAGAAATAAGATTTGGTATATCATTCTTGTTATTGCCGTATACAGAATAGGAACTGTTATACCACTTCCCGGTGTAGATTATGCTGCTCTTGCTGTGGCTAAAGGTATGAACCCGGAAAATATTTTCACAATGATAACAGGTAATGAGTTAGGTTCGCTGTTCTACATGGGTATCGGACCTTATATCACATCCTCCATTATCATGCAACTTCTCTGCGTCGCAATCCCCTATCTTGAAGAAATGCAAAAAGAAGGCGAAGCAGGAAGAAAGAAAATTAATCAATACACCCGCTACCTTGCGGTGGGTCTTGCTTTTATTCAGGCTTCCGCTACTGTTTATTCACTGAGAGACGTTTTCATTTACAAAAATTTCCTCACATACGCTATGTCTGTTTTAGTTATGGTTGCAGGTACAATGTTTATTGTATGGCTGTCCGAACTTCTTACTGAAAAGGGCATAGGAAACGGCTCATCATTTATAATTTTTTCAAATATTTTATCGAATCTTCCACAGAACTTCCTTATGCTTTACTCTCACGGAGTAAATGGCAATGTTGTAGGATGGATTCAAGTTGCTTTTGTTGTAATAATGTTCGGATTCATCATGGCCTTTGCTGTACGTGTTCAGGAAGGTGAAAGAAGAATACCGGTTCACTATTCCCGTAATATGGCGGGAAGGTCAAAATTTGGAACAGGACAGAACCAGTTTATCCCTATTAAGGTAAACATTGCGGGCGTTATGGCTATCATTTTCGCCATATCCCTCCTCCAGTTCCCTCAGACAATAAACGGCTTTATTAATAACGAGAGGCTTGGAAATGTTGTTGCGGCTCTTGACGTTCAACAGCCAAACGGCGCTATTTTATACGATATCTTGATTTTCTGCTTCACATACTTCTATACATCAT
>CAYLSP010000047.1:0-8367 GCA_964385935.1 uncultured Defluviitaleaceae bacterium | reverse complement strand
AACCCTTTTGACAGATTTTTATGAAATCACAATGATGCAGGGTTATTTCAATAATAATTTACTTGAGAAAAAAGTTGTTTTTGATTTGTATTATCGGCAAAACCCCTCTGGAAACGGATATTCCATCGTTTCGGGGCTGGCTCAGGCCATTGAATATATTGAATCAATTAAATTTGACGAAGAAATTTTGAGTTATTTAAAAAGCAAGGGCGTTTTTTCGGATGAATTTCTCGATTATCTGAAAAATTTTAAGTTCACTGGGGAGATTTACGCTGTTCCCGAGGGCTGTGTTATTTTCCCTAATGAGCCAATAATCCGTGTTAAAGCCCCTATCATTCAGGCGCAACTCCTTGAAGCGGCTCTTTTGAACATTGTAAATCATCAGTGCCTTATTGCTACAAAGGCGGCCAGAGTGGTTTGGGCGGCTAAGGGCGACCCTGTTCTGGAATTCGGGTTAAGACGCGCTCAAGGCCCCGATGCGGGCATATACGGAGCAAGAGCCGCAGTTATTGGCGGCTGCACAGGCACAAGCAACGTGCTTGCCGGACAGATGTTCGACATACCAGTCTTGGGTACACACGCCCATAGTTGGGTTATGAGTTTCCCAGACGAGTTGACAGCGTTCAGAATTTATGCGGAAGCCTTCCCCAACGCCTGTACTTTATTAGTGGACACTTTCGACACGATAAAGTCAGGTGTACCAAATGCCATAACCGTTTTCAAAGAAATGAAAGAAAAGGGCGTTAAGCTCAATAATTATGGAATCAGGCTAGATTCAGGAGACTTTGCCTATTTATCTAAAAAAGCGAGGATGATGCTTGACGAAGCTGGCTTTACCGACGCAAATATTTCAGCTTCCAGTGACCTTGACGAATATTTAATCCAGTCTCTTAAACTTCAAGGCGCAAAAATAAATCTTTGGGGCGTTGGGACAAACTTAATAACTTCTAAGGACTGCCCTGCCTTTGGCGGCGTTTATAAATTAGCGGCCGAAGAGGACGAAAATGGCGTTTTTGAGCCGCGAATAAAGCTTTCTGAAAATCCCGAAAAGGTTACAAACCCAGGGATTAAAAAAGTTTTTCGTCTGTATGACGCACAAACAGGGAAAATCAAGGCTGATTTAATCGCATTGGAACACGAGAAAATTGATGAATCTAAGCCACTGACCATTTTCGACCCTGTAGCTACATGGAAGAAAATGACACTTTATCCCGGCTCATATGTGGTTAGGGAGCTTCTTGTACCTGTTTTCATAGACGGAAAATGCGTTTATAAATCCCCTTCCGTTACTGAAATTCGGGAAGTTTGCAAAAAAGAAATGAGCACTTTATGGGACGAGCATAAGAGATTTGAAAATCCACAGATTTTGCCTGTGGACTTGTCTCTCGAACTTTATAATTTAAAAGAGAAAATGATAAACGAAATAAGGGGAATTTGACGTGGGGGACCAGAAAAAAGAATTTAAGCGGGTGGTTGCGTTTCATGATTTATCGGGGTTTTCAAAATGCGCCCTTTCCGTTGTCATTCCAACCTTGTCGGCAATGTCTTTTGAGGTGCTACCTGTTCCCACAGCTATTTTGTCGGCTAACATGAGTATTCCGGGGTTTTCTTATCTTGATATGACCGAAAATCTTAAAGCTTATTTAGAGCATTGGAAGGGGATTTCTCTTAAATCAAATGCCCTCTACAGCGGCTATTTAAGCTCCCCTGCTCAGGTTTCTTATATAGAGGAAGCTATTGACTTTTTAGAGCCGGAAATTATTCTGATTGACCCGGTTATGGGGGATAACGGAAAGCTTTATAAATCAACAGACCCACTTATGAAGGACGGATTTTTAAGGCTTATAAAAAGGGCGGACATTATTACGCCGAATTTGACAGAAGCCTGCCTGTTGACTGGATTTGAATATGACAGCGCCATGCCTTCGGACGCTGTAAACGAAGTTTGTCTGAAACTCGTTGAATTAGGGGCTAAAAATATCATTATAACAGGAGTTGTCAGAGAAAACATGCTATTTAATTGCATAATGACCGACAATTCCTATTCTGAACAGGGATTTATGGAGCTTCCCTATAAAATAGGCGGGACAGGCGATCTTTTTGCCTCCGTTTTGCTGGGGAAAATTATGGATGGAGAGAATATTGAAAAAGCAGTTCAGTTTTCCTCGAAATTCGTGTATGATGTAATGAAACATACCGCGTTAGTAGAGGACTATAAACGCCGTGGTATTTGCTTTGAGCCGTTTTTATCCAGATTATAATATTAGGGGGACTATCCTTGGTTTTTTCAGGTATAACTTTTCTCTGCCTATTCTTACCGATTTTTTTAGTCGTTTATAATTTCTCTAAGAGTGTGGCAATTAAAAATCTTGTTCTGTTGTTTTTTTCGCTTTTGTTCTATGCCTGGGGAGAACCCATCTGGATTCTGGCCATGCTTTTTTCCGGCATAACAGACTATTTCCACGGACGCATAATTAATAAATATCGGGGGAAATGGCAGGCAAAAGGCGCTCTTGTGTCCTCTTTAGTTCTTAATCTTGGGCTTTTGTTTCTGTTTAAATATTCGGGCTTTGCCGTTGAAACAATAAACTCTGTGTTTCAAACAGGATTTCCTATTCCAAAATTCAACCTTCCTCTGGGTATCTCATTTTATACCTTCCAAACCCTGTCCTATACCATTGATTTATACAGAGGAGACACAAAATACCAGAAATCGATTGTTTCGTTTTTATGTTATGTCACCATGTTTCCTCAGCTTGTGGCAGGACCTATTGTCAGATATCAGGACATTGCGCCGCGGCTTGATGACAGAAAAGTTACTCTTTCAGGGTTCAGTGAAGGAATTATGCGCTTTGCCGCCGGAATGATGAAAAAGGTTCTGCTTGCAAATTCGGCAGGGGCAGCGGCAGCTCTTCTTATTGGCGGCGATTTGTCAAAAGGCTCTGTTGCAGGAATGTGGCTTGGTATTGCAATGTTTTCATTCCAGATTTATTTCGATTTTTCGGGCTATTCTGATATGGCAATCGGCCTTGGAAAAATGATTGGCTTCGATTTTAAAGAAAACTTCAACTATCCGTACATAGCAAGGAGCATTACCGACTTTTGGCGCAGATGGCATATTTCTTTAAGCACGTTTTTCAGGGACTATGTTTATATCCCCCTTGGGGGGAACAGGAAAAGAGCCATTCTGAATCTGTCCATTGTCTGGCTTTTGACAGGTATCTGGCATGGGGCAAGCTGGAATTTTATTCTCTGGGGAGTTTATTACGGAATATTTTTAATTCTTGAAAAATATGTTCTAAAGAATATTCTGGAAAAATTACCTGCCGTTTTAAAGCATTTTTACAGTCTGGGAATAATTGTATTCGGCTGGGCGATTTTTTACTTCACCGATATGTCAAGGCTTTATGCATTTATCAAAGCCGCTTTGGGCAGCGGCGTACCACTTGTAAATTTTGTCGCAGAAACAACTTTTTTAAGCAACCTCTGGCTTATTATAATTCTCATTATTGCTTCAACGCCGCTTCCGAAAAAAGTTCTTAGGGCATTGGAAAACAAATGGCCGACTCTTTCTTTTGGAGAGCCGGTAATGATGGTTGTAAGTCTGTTTATAAGCTTTATATTACTGTTGGGTCAGACCTATAATCCGTTTTTGTATTTCAGATTTTAAATGTGACGGGGGATATATTATATGAAAGAAAAAATAACCGCTGTTTCCTTCTGTATTTTATTGGCGTGTTTCTTTGTCATTACCGTTATTGTGCCCGGGGACAAGAGAGTTGAGGAAACGGAGCACAGAACCCTTGCAAAAATGCCCGGGCTTAATATGGAAAATGTTATGGGTGGTGGGTTTTCAAAGGAATTTGAAAATTATATATCCGATAACGTGGGCTTTCGCTCAAGTTTTATAGGTTTGTCTATGGGAATCAGCGAATTATATGGTATGAAAGGTGAAAATGAGGCGCAAATAGTTGTGTTAAAGCCAAATGAGGGTAATGAAGCTGAAAAGGGAAATCAAGCCACTAAACCTTCCCCAACACCTTCAAGAACTCCCGGAGCGGAAGCTTCTGAACAACCCGAAACACAGCCCGGTGAAATGAATGTTATTGAGCCTATTCAAGTAGGTTCTTTGTTGAAATTTCCCGACAAATTAATGGAGATTTATGGCTACAAGGAAAACACCGCCATAAGATACGGTGAAGTCGTTAACAGTTATCGAAAGATCCTTGGAGATAACGTGAAAATTTATACTGTAACTGTTCCAACGCAGATTGAGTTTCAGGAGGAAAAATACCGAAATACCGGCAGTTCTGAGCTTCTGGCAATAAATAAGGTCAACGAGACTCTTATTGAGGGTATAACTCCTATTGATGTTTATTCTGCCCTATATCCTCATAGGGACGAATATATATTCTTCAGAACAGACCACCACTGGACGGCTTTAGGGGCTTATTATGCCTATCTGGCTTTTGCCGAAACAGCTAACATTGTGCCGGTTACTATTGATAATTATGAAAAGGGGCAAAAGGAAGGCTTTTTGGGCTATTTATATAACGCTTCTCCGTCACCGGATTTAGAGCAGAACCCTGACACAATTGAATACTTCATGTTGGACGAAAAGAAATGGCCCTTTGAAACGGACAACAACCTTTTAGTTTATGCCGAACAGGAAAATAAGCCAACATATTCAATTTTTATCGGTGGCGACAGACCGCTTTATGAAATTAATACGTCCGTAAAAAACGGTAGAACTTGCGTTGTAATAAAGGATTCATACGCAAATTGCTTTGTCCCATGGATTGCGCCAAATTATGAGAAAATAATTGTCATTGACCCGCGGACTTTTGAAGGCTCTGTGAAGCAGACTATTAAGGACTATGAGGACGTGGATTTAATCTTCTGTCAGTATGTATTTACAACATCTTTTGCGGATTTAATTGAGAAAATGGATCTTATTAAATAAAGTGATTTATTATTAGTCCTGCTCCGCAGGCGTTAAGAACAATTGACAGGATAATTGATTTTGAAAACCTGAAACCACATATGTATTTATATACAAACCCTTCAACTAAAACAACAATTATCTCACATAAAAACAAAACGGGATAATACGTTGATATCCCGAAAGAATATACGCTCACTAATAGAATGAGGTTAAGCGCCGGATTTGTTAGCACGTTACACAACAGGCTGTAATAAACAAACTTCCGGCGCCTAAATATAAGCAGTATAACAGCACCCTCAATAATTATTGTTAAAAGCAACCAAAGTAGAAAAGTTAGATAAATCATTCTTTTTTGTCAATGTCTGACGTTTCCTCGATATCATTTTCCATGTTATTTTTCCTAGCCTTTTTGACTAGAAAAACCGTGTTAACGATTATTATAGCGGTAATAATTATACCAAGCATAATTAGTGGAAAAAGTATAACTTTGCCTAGCAAAGAAGCTATTATCATCGGACTTGCTACATCAAAAAGTGTGTTATTAATGCTTCTAAATATTTTTCTCATTATATCGCCCCCCATAATTAACGACGGTAACATAAATAAATAATGCTGATAAAATTGTTAATACCGCAAAAATCGCCGGAGCTCTCGGAAGTGGAAATATAAACAGCGGTATATTGCCGCACAATAGCGCAAGTGTAGTTATTCCAAAAGAAAGCCCGGGGTTTAAAGGTAGCTTTGAGGCGATTGCACAAAGAGTAATTGACATGTTCATGTTGAATAACAAAAGCCCAATGACGCAAATAAAGGGAATCCAGTATCCAACAGACAAAAACAAAGCAGATATTAGTAGGCTAAACACACCTATATTCCGTGAACCAAAGCGATCCGCTAAAAACCCTCCTGAGACCTTGCCAATAAACGCCCCTATACTGGGCAATACAAATAAAAATGTGGTGGTCTTCCATTCCATAGGAACAATTGAGCCTGCATATGAACGAATGACAATGGAAAGAAAAGATAATAAAATGACCGTACCAAAAAGAAATTTTCGGTTCGCCACTTTGAACTCAGTTTTCTTGCACTGATCTTTTGAATTATATGTACAAAAAACAGAAATAAGTATAAGACATAAAACTAGCAATATTATAGGTAAAAAAACAGGCACAGTTCCTAGTTTTCCAATTACAGTGCCAATTGACACGCCCAATGCCCCTGAAGATACGAAAATGCCGCTTCGTGCCAATCTACCACCGGCGTTTTTAAGGCTGTCAATTCCTCCACCTATATGGAAACAGGCGTTTCCCACCGCCATAACAACAATTGAAGCCCACATGTATGCATAAATATCAAGCCAAAAATCAATAACGCACAGCCAAATGCCCCAATGGGTATTTTTTTATATGTATAGCATAAAAAACCAATTAGAGGTTGAAAACCAAAGGCAATCACATTATAAATGAGCATACCCTGTGTCATTTCTAAAAGGGAAGGGTTCTTAGCCGCCCACGAAAAAAGCATGAAGAAACAGGCAAAGTCAACACAGAAATGAGAGAAGGTATAGACTAATAAGGCACTTTTTTTATCCATATTAAATGCCTCCTTTTGTTGCATTTGTGTACGCAAAAGTCGGTGCCGCTTTAAACGACGCCGACTTTGATATTTGTATTGGTTTTATTTTGCGTATTCGATGGCTCTGGTTTCCCTGATTAAATTGACTTTAATCTGGCCGGGGTATTCAAGTTCGTCTTCAATTTTTTTAGCGATTTCTCTCGAAAGAAGAACTAAGCCCGCATCATCCACTTCTTCGGGGATAATAACGATTCTGAGTTCGCGTCCTGCCTGAATGGCAAAGGATTTTTCAACGCCTTTAAAGGAATCTGCGATGCTTTCGAGTTTTTGCAGCCGCTTGATATAAGACTCGAGAGTCTCGCGGCGTGCGCCTGGTCTTGCAGCGGAAATCGCATCCGCCGCCTGTACAATGATAGAAATAATATTTGTCGGTTCAACGTCGCCATGATGAGCCTCAACGGCATTTATAATTAAATCTGACTCACGATACTTCTTGCATAGAGCCACACCCAGAGAAACATGGGAACCCTCCTGCTCGTGATCGACGGATTTTCCGATATCATGGAGCAAACCGGCACGCTTTGCAATAGTTACATCAACGCCCAGTTCACCGGCAATTAACCCGCATAAATGTGATACTTCTATAGAATGTTTTAAAACGTTCTGACCATAACTGGTTCTGAATTTCATTTTTCCGAGGAGACGGACAAGCTCGTGATGGAGTCCGTGAACGCCAGTTTCAAAGGTGGCGGCTTCGCCCTCTTCCCTGATGTTAGCCTCCACTTCTTTCCTTGCTTTTTCAACCATTTCTTCAATTCTGGCCGGGTGAACGCGCCCGTCAACAATAAGTTTTTCAAGGGCAACCCTTGCAATCTCACGTCTTACGGCGTCAAATCCTGATAAAATAACAGCCTCCGGCGTATCGTCAATGATTAAGTCAATACCTGTAAGTGATTCAAGGGCTCTGATGTTTCTTCCCTCGCGCCCAATAATTCTGCCTTTCATTTCGTCATTAGGCAGAGCCACGACGGAAACGGAAGTTTCAGCCACATGGTCAACGGCACAGCGCTGAATCGCACCGGCTAAAATGTCCTTGGCTTTTTTGTCTGATTCCTGTTTTGCCTTTGTTTCAATATCCTTAATCAGCATGGCAGATTCAAGGCGAACTTCTCGTTCGATTTCAGAAAGGAGATAATCCTTTGCCTGTTCAGTAGTAAGTCCTGATATCCTTTCAAGTTCTGTCTGTTGTTTTTCTGTCAATTTTGCAATTTCTTCTCTCTGAGCATCCAGAGCCTCGATTTTCTTCTGAAGCAGTTCCTCCTTCTTTTCAAAGGATTCTGCTTTTCTGTCAAGCGCCTCTTCTTTTTGAAGAAGTCTTCTTTCAGAGCGCTGTACTTCATTACGGCGTTCTCTTGCTTCTTTTTCAGCTTCGTTTTTAGTACGGATACTTTCTTCTTTAGCTTCCAGAAGAACTTCCTTTTTTCTAGCCTCGGCGGAGCGAACTGCTTCTTCCACTATTGAGGCCGCCTCAGCCTCAGCAGATCCAAGCTTTCCTTCCGCAACTTTCTTTCTATATGCAATTCCCGCAAAGAAACCGGAAATAAGAGCTAATATGACACCAATCGTAATGATAATAAATGTTATTACGGGATCCAGATACAACACCTCCTTAATTTTAATTTTCAAAGTTCGGTCATTACATCTGTTTATGATATAACTTTTTACTGTATATGTCAATAGTTTGCTAATAAGTTCGCGCGCCTGTTTGTAAATTGCATCCAGTTCACTTAATGTATTTCCATTTTCGTGGATAGGTTTTAGATCAATTAATGTTTTCCTACATATAT
>CAYLSP010000046.1:0-8539 GCA_964385935.1 uncultured Defluviitaleaceae bacterium | reverse complement strand
TCTCCATCATGGATTCCCTGTCAAAATCAGCCAAAAATATCACACCTTTTCTTATAATTTCATTCCTATAGATTAATGAATTGTTTCTCTGTCGAAATATTGGGACAAATGATATTTTTCAACGGGCGTGGACAAAGCTGTAATGCCGTCGCGTCTGAAAAATTTTAAAACTGCAATGAGATCCTTTCTTCCCGAAACCAGAAAAATACGAGGGCCGCTCTTTCCGATATTTTCAGAAACATTCCGGGGCAAGGATTTCATAAAAGAGGAGACAAAGCCGCCATCATTCTTGTCCAGCGAAAGAAAAATCCCGTCATAGTCAGCTGGCCCGATTTTTTCGGCTATTTTCTCAGCTTCGTCTTCGCCGCTTACAACAACTGTTTCGCCAAAGCTTTTTAAAAGCTCCTGCAATCCTGGTTCTGGGTCTAAGTCGGGGTAAAGCACAAGAAATTTCATAGTTTCCTCCATTGGGTTAAGGCTTGCAGTAAGTGGCGGCCATAACATATTTATAGCCTGATTGGGTATTATTGAGAGACTCTGAGTGTCCCACAAAAAGATATCCGCCTGATTCCGTATATGAATAAAACCGTTTCACAACTTCCTCCCTGGTTTCAGCGTCAAAATATATCATGACATTGCGGCAGAAAATGACCTGGAAGGGCTTTTTGAAAACGTGGTTTGAATCCATTAAATTAAATTTCCGAAAAATAACTTTCTTTCTTATTTCGTCTATAACCTGGCTGTTTCCGCCATCAAGCTTTTTAAAATATTTTTTCTGCCACTCAGCGGGCAGGGTTGAAATGCTCTCGTTTGAATAAACGCCGCGGACAGCCTTCGATAATACGTTTGTTGAAATATCTGTGGCTAATATATCGGTGTTCCAGCCCGGCTTATTTTTAAAATAGTCCTGAATAATCATTTGAAGCGTGTATGGTTCTTCGCCGGAACTACAGGCGGCGCACCAAAGACGCAAATCTTTCGTTGCTGAATGGGTCTGTTCGATATAGGGGAGAACCTTGTCCCTGAAATAGTCAAAATGATCCACTTCGCGCATAAAAAACGTATGGTTCGTGGTCATTTTGTCAATGAACTGGACGGCGGCCTGACCTGTCTTATCGTTTTTAAGGTAGTTAAAATACTCAGTAAAATTTTCCAGGCCCTTTTCTTCCAAAACAGTCCTTAGTCTCGAATATACCAGAGTCTTTTTTTCCGGGCCTAGGTTTATGCCGTAATTTTTATGGATATAGTCCCTTATTGACTCATATTCCTTTTCGGATAACTCACGGCTCATAACATACCACCTTTCTGTCATAATAAGGCGTTAACCCGGAAACAACTAAAAGCACAACGCCGATTTTAAATCGGGACATATTATGCAACATTATACAACATAATTCAATCCTAATAAAGATATTTTTAAAACTTTCTTATAGTATAGGTGTTGAGTCCCGCTGCTATTGTTTTAAAATGAATAATGGCGGGTTTTCCGGGTTAAACTTTTCCAATAATGAACGGGCGCTGTCATATCCCCTGACGGCTGTTGTTGTCCATTTTCCGTTTAATAGAAGTGAGACGAATTTCATACCATCAGAAAGCTCTATATAAGCGGATTCCTCTGTTCCCGAAATAAAATGAACCTCATATTCTTCGGGATTTATAATTTCTTTGTCTATAAGTTCTGTAAAGATGAAGTCATAGAACGAGGTTTTCGGCATAGTATATTTATCGATTCTGAATTTTGGAAGCAAGTCATAGTTTATATCCATGGCAGCTTTGCATATGCCGGTAATATAGCCGTCTTTCTGCTCAATGTCAGGCATGAGCACCTGCCATGCATCGTCCTTAAACTCTAGAAGATATTGGTACAGTATATTTGTATCGGCTCCTTTTGAAAAAACAATATAGGCATATTTCCCGTCTGAGGACAAATATCTAACGGTATAGGCAGTTTCATCAAATTCATAGGCTTTAACCGCGTTAATAATGCTCTCATACCCAAGTTTCCCCGATGTTGGGAAATATATGTCAGGAAAATCATAATCATAGTTTGACATTAACACCTGAAAATTTTCACGGTATAAAACTCCGTAATAATTTTCGCAAAGAAGGGCAATTCCCGCCGCTGTTTCACAGACGGTGAAAAGCTCCAGCTTGTCCGGCAGTGAAAAATTAAGCTCTTCAAACTGGTTCAAGTCCTTTGCGTTTATGTAAAGAAACCAAATATTTCCTGAGGCCAGTTCCTCCGGAATGAGTCCAGATGAGACCAAGTCCACTATCGTGACATATTTTTTATCGTCATAATTGTAAAGATATCCAAGCTTTGAGGTGAAAGAGATATCAACATTATTGATTATATAAGACTTCCCGGCAAGAAGAGCATCCTCCAGAGTTTTCCAGATAAATGCCGGGATTTCATCGGGGTCTTTTGTTTCCGGGGTGCCTGTTGGGGCAGGGGCTTCTGGAGAACTCTCAGCCACAGGAATTTCGGTTTCCTTAGGTATTGTTGCCGAAACAAACTTTCCGCCCGGGAAATCAACCTTTCCCGTTCTGCTAAAATACAAATAAATCCCGCAAAGGCCAACAATTAAAATGATTGCAAAAGCCCCCAGAACCATTTTCAGTTTCCTGTGAGAATTAATTGGCCTGCCGCAATAGGAACAGAGGATTTCTGTGTCTGAGGCCGCCGTTTTGCAGTTTTTGCAAATCATTCCTGTTCCTCCGTTTCGTTTTGGGGGTTATATATAAGGGCGTATACTTCACAAAGCTCCTCATTATGAAGCCTTATAATTTCATTAATATGAGACTCAGCTCTGTCTTCATCAAAAAGACAGGAAAAATCCCATGTCGGATAAAAGCAGTCTTCAACCTCAGAAACCGATAGGCAAAGTCCTTTAAATCTTTCGCTTTCATAATAGTCATAACAATTTTCAAATTCTTCATCACTAAGTTCTTTATCGGCTTTTAACAATAAATGTAAATATAAATTTCCGTCATCATGTCTGGCTGCGTATGCATTAACTATTAATTCCATGTTTTCCATTATTTTATACATGCCCAGCTCTTTTTCTAAAATTCCCGTATTTAGGTCTTTCTCCATTATAATAAGCGTAAAATCTTCCATAAATTTCTCCTTGATTATTTTTACGGCGGGAATCCGTGTCCTGCCTAATAAAAATATTATATATCTATTGAAAAGCTATTGCAATAAAAGTAAAATGAATATGTATTTTAAATTATTGACAGGATGTGATTAGCGTAATGAATGACTATGTATCGAATCTAATGTTCTATATCCCCATTGCTATCTGGCTTTTTTCAACTTTCTTTTTCTATTACAAATATGATAAGGAATATAAAGTATCTTTTACAGGGAGATATTTTAAAGAAAAAGCAAGTCATGACCCGGTGGCTATGGTCACTTGTTTAACGGATTTCAAAAGTCTTGGACTAAAGGATATTTACGCCACGATTATTGAATTAATGCAGAACGGCTACTTGTCCTTTGACGGAGAGTTTCATATTATCAACGAGGATTATAGCAATCTCTATCCTCACCAAATTTCACTTATGGAAAAGCTTTCATCACCAAAAGACGAAGACACGGACTTTGTAACAGGCTGGGCTTTTCTGGCATCTCAGGATTCAAAGAACTTTGAATATTATGAACCCCAGTCTTTCGTAAGAAAAGTAGGGCTTCTGGGAAGCATTTTTTATACGGCAATAGGAGTTTTTGGTATCATTATGTCTCACAAATTCAGATTCTTTCTTCTCTTTGTCATTTCTGTCATAACATTTTTTCATATGAGAAAAATCACTAAAAGAACCAGAACTGCTCAGGGGGAATATGAGCGCTGGATGGCTCTGAAACGCTTTCTTTCAGATTATGACGGCAAAGAGGAAATAGACAAGGCTTTGCTTCCGTTTGCCTATTCTCTCGGTGTTCTTCCCGGTGAAAATGATAGCCTTGAAAAACTATGTGAAGAATATAAGGGGGCGCTTGATAAGGCAGATTTTATTATTCATTGACATTGACAGAAAAATTTCTCGCTATTTGTGAAATTTTTTGTAATATTTACTCTGATTATGAAATTTTGTTGACTATTTGCAAAATAAATGTATAATTAATTCTAGGTGGTTATATATCAGATGGTTATATATCATCCATAAACATTTCAGGGGGGTATCCATTACATGAGGATTGAAAATCATCCGATTCTTTCCTTTGAAAAAGGGAATAAAGTTAAATTCACTTTTGACGGAAAAGAAGTGGAAGGCTATGAAAATGAAACGGTGGCCGCTGCTCTTCACGCTGCCGGGCTTAGAGTTTTAAGCCACAGCGCCGACAGAAATCGTCCAAGGGGGCTTTACTGCGCTATTGGAAACTGCTCTTCTTGCATGATGGTAGTAGACGGAAAACCTAATGTAAAAATCTGCGTTGTTCTTGTCAAAGAAGGCATGGACGTTAAAACGCAGTCAGGCAAGGGGGAGCTTAAATGATAAATACTGAAGTATTAATCGTCGGCGGAGGACCGGCCGGTCTTTGTGCCGCTATTAACGCGGGAAAAGCCGGAGCGGAAGTTATGCTCATTGACAGAAATTTCAACTTTGGCGGCCAGCTTGTTAAGCAGACACATATGTTTTTCGGTTCTGAGAAACAATATGCTTCAACAAGGGGATTTGATATAGCATCAATCCTGCTTAAAGAAATTGCCGCCCTCCCTAATGTTAAACTCTTTACAGACGCAACAGCCCTTGCGGTTTATGAAGACGGCGTTGTTACCGTTTCCATAGCCGACGAGTATAAAAAAATTAAACCTAAATCAATTATTATCGCAACAGGCGCAAGCGAAAAGTCCCTTTTATTCCCTAATAACGACCTTCCGGGCGTTTATGGCGCGGGAGCCGTTCAAACTCTTATGAACGAGCATGGCGTTAAACCTGGTGATTCTGTTGTTATGATAGGCGCTGGTAATATCGGTCTTATCGTATCATATCAGCTTCTTCAGGCGGGAGTTAAAGTCAAGGCCGTTGTTGAAGCCGCGCCAAAAATCGGCGGTTATTTAGTTCACGCTTCAAAGCTCAGAAGGATGGGCGTTCCGATCCTTACAGGCCACTCTATTAAAGAAGCTAAAGGCACAGACAAACTTGAATCAGTTGTCATCTGGCAGCTTGATGAGAAATGGAACGGCGTTGAAGGCACAGAGCAGGAAATCGAAACAGACACTCTTTGCGTTTCAGTAGGACTTTCACCTCTTTCAGAGCTTCTGTTCCAGGCAGGCTGCAAAATGAAGTTTATGAACGTTTTAGGCGGCTTTGTTCCTTACAGAGACGAAAATTTAAGAACATCTGTTAAAAATATCTATATAGCCGGCGACGTTGCCGGAGTTGAAGAAGCTTCATCAGCTATGGTTGAAGGCTATCTTGCCGGACTTGTCTGCGCTATGGACTTAGGCTTTACTGTTGAAAACTTTGACGAAAAACGTAAGGATTTATTAGACCAATTGCAGGCTCTTCGTCACGGAGAAGTCGGAAAACGGCTTAACGCAGGCATTCAGGAAATAACTTTGAAATAGGAGTGTGAATATATGCTGGAAAAAACCGGTATTCCAACAATCGAAAATATAAATAGCAGATTCCCTTCCGACGAAAGACTTCAAAAAGGGCCTGTTGTTGTTGTTGAGTGCTATCAGAATATACCTTGTAACCCTTGTTATACAGCGTGCAGAAGAGACGCGATTAAACCATTTGAGGATATTAACGACTTTCCCAACGTTGACCATGAGCTTTGCAACGGCTGTACACTTTGCGTTAGCAATTGCCCCGGTCTTGCTATCATGGTAGTTGACGCTACTTATTCAGATACGGAAGCCGTTATTAAAATACCTTATGAATTTTTGCCCCTTCCAGAAGAAGGACAGACAGTTACAGCGCTTAACCGCGCAGGCGAACCTGTTTGTGATGCAAAAGTCATAAAAGTTCAAAATACAAAAAATCAGGACAAAACTCCTGTTATCAGCATAGCTTTTGACAAAAAGGAATTAAAGAATGTAAGAAACTTTAAAATTCCGGGAATGGAGGCTTAACAAAATGGCAAATGATAACAACACTATTATTTGCAGGTGCTCTGACCTGACTGTTGGTGAAATCAGAGAGCTTATTAAAAGCGGCGTAACCTCCATTGACGAAATTAAAAGGCTTACGCGCATGGGCATGGGGCCATGCCAGGGAAGAAACTGTATCCCCCTTGCTCTTAGAGAAATTTCTAGCATAACCGGGACACCAATTACAGAACTTAGTCCCGGCGCATACCGCCCCCCCGTTAAAGCCATTACTTTCGGCGAGGTTTTAAACGGCATTGAAGGCGAAAAAAAGGAAAAGGGCGGTGAATAATTGATGGTTAGAACAGCGGATGTAGTCATTATAGGCGGCGGAATTTCAGGTGTTGCCATCGCGTATAATCTGCTTAAAAACGGAGTTAAAGACGTTGTTGTCTTAGAGAAAGAGTATCTTGCTAGTGCAGCCACAGGTCGCTGCGGCGCAGGTATCCGCCAACAGTGGGGAACAGAACTTAACTGTAATATGGCGAAATTCTCTTGCGAATTCTTTGAAAACGCTAAAGACGAGCTTAAATATACAGGCGATATCGAGTTTAAACAGGGCGGCTATCTTCTTATTGCAAGCACTGCTAAAGAAGATGAACAGTTCAAAAAGAACGTTGCGCTTCAAAACTCTTTAGGCATTAATTCAAGAGTTCTTACTCTTCAAGAAGCTAAAGAAATCGTTCCGATTTTGAATACTGAAAACCTTACATCAGCAACTTTCCATGAAAAGGACGGTCACTTGAATCCATTCCATACAACTCAGGCCTTTGCTGATGCAGTTAAACGTCTTGGAGGACAAATTTATTTGAACACAACCGTTACTGACGTAACAACTGAAAATGGCGAAATCACAGGCGTTAAAACCGACAAGGGCGATATCTCAACAAGAATCGTTGTAAACGCTGCCGGTGGTTGGGCTCAGGATATCGCGGCTATGGTTGGAGTTGACTTAAACCTCTATTCTGAGCGTCACCAGATTCTCGTAACAGAACCGCTTGACCCGATTTTAGGGCCAATGGTAATGAGCTTCTCTCTTAACCTCTATTGCCAACAGGTTCCCCACGGCGGAATCATTATGGGAAGAGGCGACAACACAGAGCCAAGAGACAAGAGAATTACTTCTAGCTGGCAGTTCTTGGATGAGATGACAAAGACAATTACATCTGTCCTTCCCATACTTAAAGGCGCGAAAATTCTTAGAAACTGGGCTGGACTTTATAATATGTCTAAAGACCATCACCCAATTTATGGAAAAATCAAAGAAGTTAAAGGCTTTTATGTGGCTTGCGGCTTCAGCGGTCACGGCTTCATGCTTGCACCTGCTACAGGTGTTGCTCTTGCAGAAGCTATTCTTGACAAGAAACCTTCTATCCCATGGGATATGCTTACAATAGACCGTTTTGAAACAGGCGACGAAAGAATCGAGCCTTCTGTAGTATAATACATAATAAATTTAGGCTGTCTTGCTAGTTTGCGAGACAGCCTTTTACATTTAAAATGTAGCAATATTTACATCTAATAAAAATTACAAAATATCACATGATAATTTCATCCGTAATATGAAAAAGGAGTGATATTTTGAAAAAAGCACTATTTTTGTTCTTTCTTTTAGCTACACTTATTTTTAGTGTAAACGTATATGCCGGTACTTATGTTGTTCAGCCGGGAGATACTATGTGGCTTATCGCCCAAAAACATAATATAACCGTCGAGGAACTTATACTTGCCAATCCACAAATAGAAGATCCTAATATTATATGGACTGGTCTTGTTATAAACATTCCTGATACAACTGCACCGGAAGAACCAAACCCTTCCAATCCTCAAAGTGGAAAGGAAAGCTTAACTTTCCTTTATGCAGGCACAACAACTTCTTATCTTAAAATCATTGACACAACTAACAACTCATTAAACACCGTCTGTCCCGATTATTTTGACGTTGACGCACAGGGCAATTTGCTTATAACGCCCTCAAATAAAATAGACCCTGTTTTCATTGATAAGATGCATAACAGAGGCATACGCGTGACGCCGTTTATCAGCAACCATTGGGACAGAGCGTTGGGCAATGCATCTCTTAATAACAGAGAAGCCCTGTCTACACAAATTGCTAATATGCTTGAAAAATACAATCTTGACGGAATCAATATTGACATTGAAAACGTTAATGAGCAATACAGAGCTGCATACGTTGACTTCACCCGCTTAGTGCGCGAAAAGCTTCCAAAGGATAAAATTGTCACCGTTTCCACCGCCGCTAATCCTAAGGGTTGGACCACTGGCTGGCATGGCTCATATGATTACAAAGCTCTGGCAAACCATGCGGACTACCTGATGATTATGGCTTATGACGAATCTTATCATGGCGGCCCTGCAGGCCCAATTTCCAGCAGCGGATTTTTTGAAGGTTCAATTAAGTATGCCCTTAATCAGGGAGT
>CAYLSP010000045.1:0-8655 GCA_964385935.1 uncultured Defluviitaleaceae bacterium | reverse complement strand
CATAATCTTGAAAATAATAAAACAATTACATTTGAAATCAACAGATTGGATTCATTGTTTTCTTCTGAAAAGGAATATAATGAGTTTATTGAAAGACATAAAGATGCTTCCGTTATCAAAAGAGATTTGGCGGGCTATAAAGGCGACGTTTTTTTAGGCATAGACGCCGGTTCAACAACGACAAAGCTTGCTCTTATTTCCGACGCTGGAGAACTGCTGTATTCCTATTACGCCGGAAATCAGGGAAGCCCATTAAACGTCATTTTAGCGGCTCTTAGACAGATTTATTCCATACTGCCTAAGGGCGTTAAAATTAAAAAATCTTGTGTTACAGGCTATGGAGAAGCTCTTGTTAAGGCCGCCATTATGGTGGATATCGGTGAAATCGAAACGGTTGCACACTATAAGGCCGCCGCATTTTTTGAGCCGGAAGTGGACTTCATTCTCGATATCGGCGGACAGGACATGAAATGCCTTAGAATCAAAAACGGTGTTATTGAAAACGTGCTTTTAAACGAGGCATGTTCAGCCGGTTGCGGTTCATTTATAGAAACTTTTGCAAAATCCCTTGATTATCAAATATCTGACTTTGCAAAAATAGCTCTTTTTGCAAAGAACCCAATTGATTTAGGCTCAAGATGTACCGTTTTCATGAACTCAAGAGTGAAACAGGCTCAAAAAGAAGGAGCAGAAGTTGCGGACATTTCCGCAGGTTTAGCTTATTCTGTTATAAAAAACGCGTTGCAAAAAGTAATTAAAATAACGGATCCAACTGACATGGGCAAGAAAATAGTTGTTCAGGGTGGAACGTTTTATAACGATGCGGTTTTAAAGGCCTTTGAGCTGATTTCTGAAAGAGAAGCGGTAAGACCCGATATAGCAGGGATTATGGGCGCTTTCGGGGCGGCGATTATCGCAAGAGAGCGTTATGAAGAAGGTTATGAGACAACGTTATTTGGCGTGAATCAGCTTGATGACTTGGGCGCATCATCCACAATGAAAAGATGCAAAGCCTGTGAAAATAACTGCTTACTGACAGTCAATCTTTTTTCAGGCAACCGTAGGTTCATTTCAGGCAACCGCTGTGAAAGAGGTATAGGAAAACAGAAAAACGCGGGAGATATACCAAACGTTTTTGAATATAAGTATAAGCGGCTGTTTTCGTATGATTCCCTTAATGCCGATGAGGCAAAAAGAGGAGAAGTGGGAATACCGAGAGTTCTTAATATGTATGAAAACTATCCGTTTTGGCATACATTTTTCACAAAGCTAAAATATCGTGTAATTCTGTCCCCTCATTCAAGCAGGACGGTTTATGAAAAAGGGATTGAATCAATGCCCTCTGAATCGGTATGTTACCCGGCTAAAATGGCTCACGGACATATTTCAAAGCTGATTGAGGACGGAATAAAATATATTTTCTACCCAAGTATCGTTTATGAGAAAAAAGAAATAGAGGCCGCTGACAATCATTTTAACTGCCCCATAGTGACCTCTTATCCCGAAAACATTAAAAACAACGTGGAAGAATTAAGAGAATTACATATAAAATTCCATAATCCTTTTTTGAACTTAAATGATAAAGTTTCTCTAACAAAGAGATTGATTGAAGAATTTCCTGATATCCCCCAACAGGAAGTCGCAGATGCAGTTTCTGCCGCCTGGACGGAACAGGAAAGTTTCAGAATTGATATGTACAGAAAGGGCGAGGATGTTCTTGCCGAATTAAGACGTCGGAATTTAAAGGGCGTTGTTCTTGCGGGACGACCATACCACGTAGACCCTGAAATAAACCATGGTATTCCAGAACTTATAACAGGCTATGGCTATGCGGTTTTAACGGAGGATAGCATATCTCATTTAAACGACCATAAAGTCCGACTTGGGGTCATGGATCAATGGGCATATCACTCACGGCTTTATTCGGCCGCCATGTTTGTTCGCCAAAAAGAGAATCTTGAGTTAATTCAGCTTAACTCTTTCGGGTGCGGGCTTGATGCCGTAACTACGGACGAGGTTAGCGAGCTTCTGCAAGAGTGCGGGAAAATTTATACCCTGCTTAAAATAGATGAGGTTAATAACCTGGGTTCAGCAAGAATCCGTGTGCGTTCACTGTTTGCGGCTCTTGATGAAAAAAACGGAAAACGCAGGTTGTTAAAGCCCCAGCCCAGGAAGCCCCGTGCTATTTTTACAAAGGAAATGAAGAAAAACCATACAATTCTGTGCCCGCAAATGTCGCCTATTCATTTTTCAATGGTGACGGAAGCCTTCCGATCCTGCGGCTATAACATTGAGATCATGCCGGCAATTGATAAGGACAGCATTGATATAGGGCTTAAATATGTTAATAACGATGCCTGTTATCCGGCGCTTATAGTTGTTGGACAAATTCTTAAAGCCCTTAAATCGGGGAATTATGACCTTAATAAAACATCTGTTTTAATTACGCAAACTGGAGGCGGATGCCGCGCAACGAATTATATCGGCTTTATCAGAAAGGCGCTTAGAAAAGCTGATTTGGGGCATATACCCGTGGTTTCCTTCTCGGCCTCAGCTATTGAAAAGAATCCTGGCTTTACACTGTCTCCCAATTTACTGAACAGATGTATTCAATCCGTTGTTTACGGCGATTTGTTCATGCGTGTTCTCTATAAAACCAGACCCTATGAAAAATATAAAGGGTCTGCTGACGCTCTTCACAGAAAATGGGAAAAAATCTGCATGGAGTCTGTTAAAACAGGGAATTTGAAGGATTTTAAGAAAAATATTTACGGCATAGTATCTGAGTTTGACAGTTTGCCCCTTGTTGACACAGAAAAGCCCAAAGTTGGCGTTGTTGGGGAGATTCTTGTAAAATTCCACCCAACGGCTAATAACGATATTGTGAGCCTTTTAGAAGCCGAAGGAGCGGAAGCCGTGGTTCCGGATCTGCTTGATTTCTTCTTATACAGCTTTTATAACGCAACCTTCAAGCATAAGTATTTAGGCGGGAAAAAGAAGGTGAAAACTGCTTCCGATTTCGCTATTTATGCCGTGGAACTTTACAGAAAACATATTCGCACCGCCCTGAGCCAGAGCGCGAGATTCTTGCCTCCTGTCAATATTAAAAAGCTTGCTGAGTATGCCGAGCCCATTGTTTCATTAGGTAATATGACTGGTGAAGGCTGGTTCTTGACCGCCGAGATGGTGGAGCTCATTCATTCGGGCGTTAATAACGTGGTCTGCACTCAACCCTTTGCCTGCCTTCCAAACCATGTAACAGGCAAGGGCATTATAAAGGAACTAAAGCGCAAATATCCCCTTGCTAATATCGTCGCTGTTGACTACGACCCGGGCGCAAGCGAGGTCAACCAGCTTAACAGAATAAAGCTAATGCTGTCCTCAGCTGTAAGGAATATGGAACGCAAAGTGGCTTATAAGGAAAATTTAGAGAAAGAGCCTGTTAAAATTAACGAAAATCTCTATCAGTATTAATTATGAAAAAAGCGACTTGTGATTGATTACAAGTCGCTTAATTACTATTTTTGTTAGTCAACTGGGAATAGAGATTATGCTAATTAACTTCGTTTAAAGTATAAAAGATACATCAAGTACATTGTAGATATTAACACAATGATTCCTACGCTAATATAGTCGTACAAAGGCACTACTTTAGAAGATAGTGAACTGGCAGTATTAAAAGCGAAATGAAATATGATGCCCGGAACAATAGATTTTGTGCGAATAAAAAGGACGCTGAGAACAATTCCTATTAGGATTGCAAGAACGATTTGAATAATTTGATTTACACCGGTGTATCCATGAAAAAGATTAACAATGTGACCAAATCCAAATGTTGCGCCGGATATAATTATTGCTGTTTTAGTAGTGCCTTTTTTCTCAATAGCTTTAAATAAAAAGCCCCTAAATAAAAGTTCCTCTAAAAATGCAACTAAAATCATGAAAGTCATAGTTAATATAACATCTGATATACTTATCGTTTTGTCAAAGAAAAATACTCCGTTTGCTAATACCATAAGCACCAGAGGTATATAAAGTAAATTGTTCTTCATATCATAAAGATGTATTTTAGACAATCCAATAATTTCTGACAAATTATGTTTTCTTGTATAAACGAATAAAAATGTTGAATAAATAAAGAGTAAAAGGATTTGTCCAAAATAAGAAATACCAATTGTTGCAGATAATATGGAACCTAAGTCTGCAGAAAACACATATATTAAAATAAATATTATTGACAAATTCAGTTTTAGCTTACTCATAATAAAACCCCTAATTAGTAATTTAAATTTACAAAGATGCAGCCATAAAACAATCAAATTTTTAAATCATCTAATATCTTTTCAAGAGCCTCCTTAGCGCCGATTTCCAAAATCCTCTGCTTTGCAGAATCAAAAACAGGGTCAAAGCCGCATATTGAGCCATAAGGACAAAATGAGCAGGGGGTCTGAGCTCCCATTTTATATGGATTTATCCCTATGTCGCCGGACAGGATTCGATTTCCTATCTCGGCGGCTTTTTTAACTGAAAAGCTGTTTAACTTCTGGAAATCTTCTTTATTAAGGGCAACGGAGGTGCTGTAAAACTGTTCCTCCTCCTCATTCCCGCTTTTTTTAATGCCAAGGGGGAAGATGTCAGACATGCCGCCGTTTTCCAGTGAGTTATCCAGTCTTTTTGCAATCTCCGCGTCTTTTAACGCTACTCCTGTCATTTTAAAAGCCTTCAAAACATTACGGTTAATTACGTCAGCGGAATTTTCCTGTTCTTCGCTATAATTTAGAAATGGGTCTGAGATATTAAAGTAAAGCGCCGCGCCAGGAACAGCTCTTTTGTCTACCAGATTATTAAGGTTAAACTGCCTTATAAACGCCTCCATATAAATAATAAGCTGGAAGGACAAACCGAAATAAACTTCCTCAAAGGAAAATTTCTTCTTACCCGACTTGTAATCCACGACCTTTATGAAAACTTCGTCCTTCTCTGAAAGAGTATCAACTCTGTCTATTTTACCGCGAATCAGCATTACTGCGCCGTCATCAAGAGGGATTTCAACGCATGGGAAGCCCTCGTTTTCTGAAAACTGCACCTCAGCCCCGAATATTTCAAAATCTCCGCTTTTCAAATGGTTCGTAAGCGCCCACAGAGATTTTTTGGAAATTTCAGACACTCGCTTTTCATAGTTCTTATAACGGTTGGAATATTTAAAAATCTCAAAGCGGGAACAGGCTCTTTCAATTGCCAGCCCTGCCAAGTCCTCACATTTTTTATCATCAATATCTCTGAACAATACATTTTCGGCTTTTACAGCGTTCGCATATTCCAGGAAAATTTCGTGAAAAATGTTCCCTAAATCTACCCGCTGTAGGGAATAAAGCTTTCTTTCCACCGCCTTCAAATTATATCCCGCGAAATAAGAAAACGGGCATCCGGCGTATTTTTCCAGCCTCGAAACGCTTGTTAATATACGCTTGCCGTATAAAAGATTTTTAGATTGCTCTGATAAATACGCTCTGTCGTTTCCGGCATTTTTAAGAGTGGTTTCAAAAATTTCAAGCTTATTAGAAAAAGCCCTGTCCGACTTAAAAAAACCGTATAAATCAGCGGCATAATCTGAAATTTCGCCGCCTGCCAAAGCGGATATTAGCCTGTTAAAGGCAAGCTTTTTATTAAACGCGGCTGTATGGTCAAGAGAGCCGTTTTTAATTATCTTTATTTGGTTAAGCATGGATTTAAGCCTTAAAATAGTTTCGGATTGAGTTCGTTCCTCACCTGAAAATCCACGTAAATGGTAACTTAAATAGAGGTATTCAGACGGCTTTGTAAGGCTCAAATAAATATCTAGCTTGTCCTCCTCAGCTTTTTTTTCTCCGTCCGGGGACAGAGTAATTCCTGCATTTTCTATAACATTTCTGTCCCTGTGAGAAAAAAGGCCGGATTCACTTATTTCCATTGGAAGAAGACCGTCATTTGCGCCCGAAATAATTAAAGCTCTGACTTTCGGAAGCCTTGACCGCCTTAAATCTCCCACTATAACCTGATCAAGAGAGGGTGGGATAATCCCCATCTTTGTCGATAAAAATCCCGCTTCTAAAAGCTTTAGAAACTCCCCGATGGTTATTTCCTGTTCCCCCATCATTTCTACAAGCTTTTCTAAAACGTGAATGACCTTTTTATAAATCTGGCTGTTAATTCTGTATGCTGCCGCGTCTCCTTTTTCTCCCGCGTTAACAATCCACTGACCAAGAACATTAAGCGCGCCGGAAGCTTCAAGAAATTCATAGGCTCTTTTGCAAAAGTCAGAAATTTTAATGACTGTATTTCTCTTCACGCCGTTATCAAGGGGCGAAATAAGATTAACAATCTTTTCCCTGACTAAGTTCACCGAATTGCAATCAAAGCTCTCATACTTATATTCCGAATCAGAAAAACCAGAGCTAAATTCCTTTTTCCACTTCCCGCCCCTGATTCCGAAAGCTAATACATAATTCTCTATCAAATCAATCTGATTCTGTTCAATCCCTGTCATGCCGGTTTTTAAAAAGCCAAAAACGGATTCATATGACCAGTTTGTAACAACTATTTCAAAGGCTGACAGAAGAAAGACGGGAAGAGGGTGTGCGGAAATATCCTCTGTCTTGTCAATAAAAATCGGGATTTCATACTGTGTAAACACGCTTTTATAAATTTTGTGATAGGAGGACAGTGCAGAGGTCAAAACGCCAATTTCATTGTATCTGAAATTTTCTTCCCTGGTTAGTCTTATAATTTCCGCGGCTACAGCCAAAACCTCGCTGTTAGGGTCTTCACCTTCAATGAAACGGATTCCGTTTTCGCCGTCAAAAATTTCACCATATGACGTTTCAAACTGAAAATAATTCTCTTCAAGAAATTTAAGAGCCTTAAACGAAGCATGTTTGAGATTTTCCGTCATAAACATATTATCACAGACTTGAACTCCGGCATTTTGCGCCATATCATAAACTTTTTTTATGGCTTCACGGATTTTATAAAAGGGTGCTTTTGCTCTGAAACCCTCTGGCGGTGTTGTAAAGGAAAAAGTCAAATCAGCAATAGGCATGAGTTTCTCAATTACTTTAAATTCCTGAGGGGTAAAACCGTTAAAGCCATCGAACCAAATTTTTGCACCGTGGAGAAAAGCGCATTGGGGGATTCTTTCAGCCAAAGCATCCAGAGATTCATCGCCGGTTATATAATTTTCTTCCTTGATTCGTATGTATTCATTAAAAATCAGCGATAAGTCAAGAAGTTTTAATTTGAGATTCTCATTTTTCTCAGAATTTTCATCAACGCTAAGACGTTTTAAAATAAAATCCGGATCCATGCCATATTGATAAAATTCGGTTATTTGATTTATAAGGCTGTCAATAAATCCGTTTTTATTTCCGGCGGATTTATAAACCTTTAAATCCTCGGAAACATTCATAAGTGCCTTTTTCAAAAGAATACTCTTGCCGGTATCGTCTAAAATTTTCTTTTTCTTGCCCTGCTTTGAAAAGACAAGATAGGCAAGACGCTGGAAGCTCAGAACCTGTAGATTCATAACGGAGGACTTGCCGCTTTTTTCTAACACATCCTTTTCGGATTGAAGGGAGAATTGTTCAGGGACAATATAAAAAACCTGCTCCATACCACTGTTAACATAACCTAAAATTTCTTCAATACAACGGGCAGTTTTGCCTGTCCCCGGCCTTCCGAAAATGTATTTAATCAACTTATCCTCACTCCCAACAATTTTGTGGCCAAAGTGCATATTTTGAAAATCTTATTAATAAATATATACTAAGCATGTAACATTAAGGAGGCAAAAGCCAGACATGGGTGGAACAAAAATAGTAGTAGTGCAGTTGAAAGAGCTTATCAAGAGCGCATTATTCGCGCTGGGCGGACTGGTTTTGATTATTTTATTAATCTATTTTCTAGTCCCCAAAAGCGGTGGAGGCGAAGGCGATATAAGCGAATCGATGGCGGCGGCAAAATACATACCGGGAACTTATGCCGCTCAAATAATCTTACATAATTACCCCGTTGACGTGTTGGTAACAGTGACTGAGAAGGAAATAACCTCAGTAGCCCTCTCGGATATTCCCGAATCCCAGGAGGTTTTCTACCCGCTTTTTAAACCTACTATTGAGTCTCTTTCAGAAGAGATAATTAAAAATCAATCCACAAATGTGACAACAACACAGGAAACTGAATTTACATCAAAAGTGCTCATTGCAGCTATTAACGCCGCTTTGGAAAAAGCTTCTTATGAGGCGGCTTCAACCTCTTTTGAATGATACTTATAAGCATACCGCCAAGATAATTAATAATCAAGTGTAAAAATTAAAATGCTAAATAAAAAGACTGCTAACTTTTCTGTAGGGCAGTCTTTTTTATATTACAGGGGTTACGGTTGTACCTCTTTACCAGACTTATCTACAATATATTTTTTGCCCTCCCAATCGGTAAGAATAATTCTATCACCATTTATTGAAAAGGCGGTAGCATCATCTGGTGAAACAAAAATATCGCTTCCGCTAAATGACCATTCAATCACTAAATCGCTACTTAACTTAATTATTTCAAGCTCTCCATAAACAATGAATCCATTTTCAAATTTATATATTGAAAAATATGTGCCAAAATTAGAGA
>CAYLSP010000044.1:0-8700 GCA_964385935.1 uncultured Defluviitaleaceae bacterium | reverse complement strand
TAAGGTTCAGCAATTTTCTCAGAACGTGGAATGCTTCGCTAAGGACGTAGGCGAAAAAATGGGGGACGCTTTTAAAGTTATGGAGCCTAAAATTAAAAAGGCTACTAAAGTGGTTGTTGAGAAAACAGCCTGTGTAGTTGACGAAATCGCAAGATCCCTTAATGAGAGTCTTAAAAACATGGAAGACTGCGGCTGTACCGACGAATGTGGATGCGACGAAAACCGTCAGGAAAATAGCTGCTGTGAAAGCCCATGTGATTGCGGCTGTGAAGACGAACCGAAAGGAAACGGCGAACGTCCGGAAGAATATTAATTTTATTACGTTTATAGTCTAATAAGATGGGCGGCGGGCTTTAGGTTCGCCGCTTTTTGTATGTTCAATACTAATCTCAATGCTTTCATAGGACAAATTGACGCCGCATATACATTAAATGTAAATTCGTGTATGGAGGTTAGTATGCAAAAAGAAACAGTCCCAGATATATCTGAACTAAGGGACATAAGAGAAATTAAAATAAATATGGATTTGCCAAGAAAGGAGCGGATTATTGATTATTTACATCAAATCAAAAATCCGTATTTTTGTAAATATGAGGACTTAGTTATTGAATCGGTTTTTGATGATAACGGCATTACAATAACTGACTGCATTAAGCGAAGTCTAAGAATGAGTTGATATTATGCAATTTTATAAAGAGCAAGCGGTTTATAACGCGGCTATGTATATTCGCATATCAAAAGACGATGCTGAGAAATCTGAAAGCTACAGTATATCTAACCAAAGAGAGTTAATCCTATCATACTTAAAAGTTCATCCTGAGATAAATTTATGTGTTGAACGTGTTGATGATGGTTATTCAGGTGTTAGTTTTGAGCGTCCTGCCATGCAGGAACTGCTTAATGAAATAAAGAATGGGACCATTAACTGCATTATTGTCAAGGACTTGTCCCGGTTTGGACGAAATTATATCGAGACGGGCAGATACCTTGAACAGATATTCCCTTTTTTGGGAGTTAGATTTATTGCCATAAATGATAATTATGACAGTACGGATGTGCGCTTTGATACCGAAAGCATTGTTGTGCCGTTTAAAAATTTAATGAACGATGCCTATAGCCGAGATATATCTATTAAAGTAAGGAGTCAGCTTGAAATCCGACAAAAACGGGGGGATTTCATTGGCTCTTTTCCTGTCTATGGTTATAGACGTTCGTGTGATAATAAAAAAAAGCTAGAGGTTGACGAATTTGCCGCACAGACTGTTCGTGATATATTTAAGTGGAAAATAGGCGGAATGAATAATCAAAGAATTGCAGACAGGCTTAATGAGCTTGGTGTTCCGTCTCCTATGGAATACAAATCTATGTCAAACTTAGCATTTTCTACGCCATTTAAAAGGGGAATGAAAGCTAAATGGTCAGCAGTTGCCGTTTACCGTATTTTAAAAAACGAAACTTATACAGGGACAATGGTGCAAGGCAAAGAAACTACACCAAATTATAAAGTTAAGAAGCGTTTAAAAAAAGCCCCCTCGGATTGGATTAGGGTTGGGGATACACATGAAGCCATTATATCACCTGAGGATTTTTCTTTTGTTAATAAGTTATTACTTCAAGATACAAGGACAGCTCCAGGAAGTTGTGAGCTTTATTTGTTTTCGGGAATTTTAAGATGCGGGGATTGCGGCGGTAACATGATACGTAAGCCCATAAAGATTCGTGGCAAGCAATACATTTACTACATATGTTCAACTAACAAGCAGGATAAATCCAAATGCGCACAGACAAACCGTATAAGCGAAAAATTTCTTAGCGGAATAATGCTTAAAATGCTTCAAGACCATATTGGTACATTCATTATGTTAGAAAGCGTTAGGAATTATATTAATAACTTGCCTATGCAGGTGGTAGAAGTTAAAAAAATAGAAAAAATACTTAGGGTAAAACGAGAGGAGTTGGCAAAGTATCAGGGTCTGAAGCATGGTTTATATGAGGATTTTAAGAGAGGTATTTTGTCAGAAAATGACTATCTAGAAATGAAAAGGGATTATCAAACTCTTGTTGACGAAACAGAAAAGGTTATTATGGGCTTGGAAAAAGAGATGGCGCTACTTTTGAAGAGCAGCAATTCCCATAATAAATGGATAGAGAGTTTCAAGGACTTTGGTAACATTACAGAACTTACGCGCTCAATACTTCTGTCTTTTGTAGAAAAAATTGAGGTGGTTGAACGCAAAAATATACGGATAAAATTCATTTATGATAATGAAAGTTTTAAGGAGGCTTAGTGAAATGGCAAGAAAAAGCCGTAAAAATCAAGGCGTTTTAAATGTAGCGTCACAGCCTCCTGCTGTTTATAAGGTTGCCGTATATGCGCGCCTATCCATAGAGGACAACGGCATTAATAGCGATTCTATGGAGAGTCAGATACATATGCTGGAGAAATATGTTAAGGAAAGGCCAGATCTTGTGCATTATAAGACTTTCTTTGACAATGGAGCCACAGGAACAAATTTTGATCGTCAGGGTTTTAATGACATGATGGTAGAAATCAGGAAAGGCAATGCCAATTGCATTGTAGTAAAAGATCTTTCGCGTTTCGGCAGAAATTATATCGAGACAGGAGATTATCTGGAAAAAATATTTCCGTACTTAGGTGTACGTTTTATTTCTGTGAATGATAGTTTTGATACAGATGATGTTTCGAGCAATGAAGCACTTATGGTGGGGTTAAAATCCCTTCTTCATGATATTTATGCAAAAGATATTTCTAGAAAGATATGCACCTTGTTTGATATTAAGAAAAAAAACGGTGAGTTTATGAATAGGATTGCGCCCTATGGTTATGAAAAATCGCCAGATAATAAGCATAAGCTTGTTATAAATGAGAAAAGAGCAGAAATAATCAGAACTATTTTCAGATGGCGGCTTGAGGGCTTTGGGGTAAGTGTTATAGCGAAAAAGCTTAATGAGATGGGTGTTCCGTCACAGGGGATGTTAAGTGGAAAAAATGGAAGTGGAGCGCCTTGGCGTGGCTCGTCTGTGAGGAGTATTTTAGAGAATTATAATTATATTGGTTGTATAGTGGAGCGGAAAAGCGAACAGGCTCACTATAAGGGTGGTCGTCTAGTAAAAATTCCCAAGTCTCAGTGGAATATAATCAAAAATACTCACGAAGCAATTATTTCAGAAGAAACTTTTTATGCCGTTCAAGAATTGATTGGAAAAGTTTCTGAGCCACCTTTGGAGACGGAATTAATCATTAACGTAGGGGCGAACTTTGTTCGCCCGCAGTCCGAGGGGTAGACAATATGATTAAACAGGCTGTTTTGGCACTATATTTGAGAATATCTGATGAGGATGAGGAGGCTGTTAATGAAAGCGGCAGTATCACGGGGCAACGGCTATTGCTTGAAAATTTTGTTTCGGGCAAAGAAGAATTTTTTGGCTGTAAGGTGCTTGAATTTATTGATGATGGATATAGCGGAACAAATTTCAATCGCCCAGGTATAAGTATGTTGTTGGAGCAGGTCTTTGCTAGGGGAATAAATTGCATTATAGTTAAAGACTTTTCCAGATTTGGTAGAAATTATTTAGAAGTAGGCAATTTTATTGAGCAGATTTTTCCGTCTTTTGGCGTGAGGTTTATTTCCGTTAATGATAATTTTGACAGCAACTTTAATAACGGACTAGGAGACGCCATTGACACAGCTTTTAAAAACCTTATTTATGATCTGTATAGCAGGGATATTTCTCAGAAAATAAGGAGTGTAAGAAGGACAAAGGCTGAAGCCGGAAAGTTTGTAACTGCCTTTGCACCTTATGGATATGTAAAGTCAAAAGTCGATAAAAATACTTTGATTATTGACCAGGAATGTGCTGAAATTGTACGGAGAATATATCAAATGGTTCTTGATGGTGTTCCCAAAGGGGTTATTGCAAGACAGCTAAATGCTGAAAACATACCGTCGCCCATTATGGTTCGGAAACAACGAAAAGACAATTTTAGAAGTTGGTGTGCGAATGAAAAATGTTATTGGACTACCGCAACAATAGCCCATATCTTAGAGGACAGGCGATATACTGGGGACCTTGTTTATGGCAAGGTAAGGCCGTTAGCAGTGGGAAGCCGCAAGTATGTTTCTGTGCCTGAAAGTCAATGGATCATAACTCCAAATGCACATCCTGCCATAGTAACAAAAGAAGTATTTAACGCTGTGGGCGAGATGAAAAGAAATCATAACTACAAGCGTAATGCTGGTATGCCATTTTCAGGAAAAATAAAGTGTTCAGTATGTAATCATACTTTTACTAGAAAAGACAGGGGATCAGAATCGCATTACTACTGCCGCACACATCTGCAAACGGATGAGTATGAGTGCTTTTCGGGGAAACTAAAAGAAATGACTGTGGAAGCAGCTATACTTTCGTCTATTAATACGTTTTTGGGTTTATATGAGAAAGAGGAAGCCACAGAGGTTAGGAATACTTGTCATAAGGGCAGCTTGCTCCGTTCTTTGGCTTTTATTAAAAGAAAAATAGTATTATATAGAAAAGAGCGGCTTATAAATTATGAGTCTTATAAGGCTGAAAAAATATCTAAGGATAGCTTTCTTGCAAAGCTAAATGAACAGGATAATAACCTTAGAGTCGCGGAGGAAGAAAGCCTAAGACTAGAGGCTGAACTTAATCAAATAAAAGATAATCCTGATATAAGCGAAATAAAAAACCCCAAAGGAGTTGCCGCCTTTGAGGTTTTGACAAAAGAGATGGTAGATGTGTTTGTTAAAAAGATATTTGTCGATGTAAATGGAAAGATCCAAGTTATGTGGACATTTTCTGCTCCGTTTTATTACGGTGGCGATTAAATACGTCATTTAATAGCTATATTGAGGAAATTGACTTTAAAAGAGATTGAAGTATGATATTGGCCTTTCCGTAAAACAATTCGGCGGTAAGAGATCCGTTAATCAGACCTGAAAATTCTTTTCCTATGTCGGGGTTCAGGCTCAGCAGCACAGAAAATACCGAATATGTCAGGAAAATCACCACGCCACCTACTAAAAAGCCCACTGCCAGACCGCCCAGCTTATCGAACTGCTTTATAACTGGAAGCTTTGTCGTTATTGACAAAAGTGCCGAAACAACTGACAATATAACAGAAATCAGCGTGAATACAATCAAAAGCGCCAGAGCGTTAAGCATTAGGCTTGCGCAGAAGCCAGCAATGTATTCAGAGGTGGTGGAAGCACCGAAAAGCTTGTATATTTCGGGATTATTGTTTCCGGCTAGGGCGGTTTTCAGAAAATCGGGGATGGGGAAGGATTTAATTGCTTCTGAAAACTCAGGCATAGCCCAGACGTTAGCACCCGAATCGATTTTAAGTGCATTTATTACTACATTTTCAAACATTGAATAAAGGGGAGTTGCCCTCAACATCCTCCCCACAGTGGGGTAAAGCAAGTAGGACAAAAACAGGGAAGCAATAATTGAAATGAATCTAAAAATCGACATCATCAACCCCTGTCTGTAGCAGGCGAAAACGCAGGTAAGGAGTATACAAAGAGCAATCAAATCCATAACGTTCATAAAATTACCTCCCTAATCTTGAGAAATTTCAGAGTCCTGAGTTTCCATTTCTAAACTCCAGAAAGATGTTTCCATATCGCCGGAAGCCAGGACAGTTTTATTGTTATCCACAAGCAGAAACTGGCTGACGTCCGTTGTTGCGTCGAATTCCCAAATAGCGTCCCCTGCCTTATTGACGGCAATAAAGTTCCTTCCTGCTCCTATAACCAGCGTCTCATAGGCATAATTCAGAGAAGTTACCCTTTTCCCGTGGGAAAGGTCATATGACCCAAGCAAATTAAGCTGTAGGTCAAACATCTTAACCGTTCCGGGCTTTTCGCCGTCGCCGCTTCCTGTGGCTTCTCCATATGCAACAGCGAATTTTGAGACGTCTGTAAAGCTTATGGCTGTAATTTTATTTTTAAGCGGCATTTCCCACATTGTTGCGCAGTTTGCAGACAAGTCGATGCATTTTATGGCTTTATCAGAAACGGACAGAACTTTGTTGTCTTTCATAAAGCGAACTTGACCTATAAGCTGGTCAATATTTTCGGCGTTTGAGCCCACGATTCCGTCCTTTATGTCCAGTGTGTCTGACTGGTTTATGTAAATGAACATGATAACCGAATTTTGGGTCATGTTATTTATGTCAAGGGCGGCTATGGCAAGAGCCTTATTGTCCTTTGAAATATCAGATGTTATGGGGAACACATTTGTGTCCTCTAAAACGCCTTCTGACTGGACTCCGCCCCTGCTGTTAAAAACCTTTACCCCATAACCATTTGTCCGCTTTGTAATAATTGATGAGAATCCGTCTCTATTTATAGAAAAGCTGATGATTGGATAGTCTGATTGCCCTTCATAAAGCAGTCCGGCGTTGGAATAGACGTAAATGCTTTTACCGTTTCTTTCGCACACCGCCGCGATATTCCCCTCGCCTTTAATCTGAGGCTCCCTCAAGCTGTACATGGCGTTGACCTGTTCATTCCCGAATATATCCATATATTTTATTCCGTCTTTTGTGGCGTAAAAATACCCCCCTGATTCAGGAGCATAGAAGCACTTAACTTCTGCCGGGTTATGGGCAATCACAAAGGGCTTTTGAACAAATCTTAACACCCCTTCTTTGGGCGCAAACAGATTCAGCCCCATTATTTCATTGGCAATAAAAAGCCCCACAGCCAAAAAAACCAGTGACAGAGCGATTATTTTGACTATGTTTTGGCTTATGCGCATAACACCAACTACCTTCTTTTGTTTAAATTCCCGCTTGTAATGAACATAGTGATAATTACAATTATTTCAAAAACGCCAAGGTATCCGAAAAGAGGATAGACTTGTGAGACAATTGTTGAAAAACCTATGTGGGCAAGAATCGCCCCGAAAAGCGGGACAAGAATCTTTATAATCATTTTATTAAGCCCTGTTTTTTCATAAAGCCATTCAATCAACACGAAGCCGTTTCCCACAGCGGTTGTAAAAATCGCTGCAAATAATATAAATGTGTAGGCATACTCTATTATTTCGCCGTTTTTTCTGAAAATTTCAAGCATGGGAACTTCAAGCATATACACGGATTCTATATTGTTAATCAGCGGCAATATGAAAAATAGTCCTATCAGAAACATGCAGATGCCGCCTGCTAAACCGCTGTATTTTGCGATTTTGCGGCTTGAAACCGTCTCACCGAGAGATGATATTATGGCTATAGCTGTTACCATGTTATATCCAGCATATAGCAGGGCAGATACAGCCCAACCTCTTTGGGTTATATACTGCATAAAAACAGGGGTGTGATTTGTTGCCACGGAATATATGCCGATGAAAACCCCGCCTATTATAAGTATCGGCGCAAGTATCTGGTTTATTTTCAAAATTCCCTTTATGTCGAACAAAAATGTCAAAAAGCAAATTAGAGCAGTTATAATTACTGCTGTTGAAAAACTCGCCATGCCCGCCTGTGAAGCAGTGGCTCCCGCTCCGGCAAGCATGGCGAAAAGTAGAATGGCTATAAATATCATTACGAATAAGTTTATGGCTGAGCCCATTTTTTTTCCTAAAATGTGCTCCATGAAACTGCTGTAACTCAGAATTTTATTATTAACGCAAATGTCCATTACTGCCCAGCCTGTTAAAGCTATTATAACAGAAACTGCTGCAAGTCCAATTATTCCTATGGTGCCGAACCTGGCAAAAAATTGTAAAAGCTCCTGCCCCGACGCGAATCCTGCCCCGAGAACTGTTCCTACGTAAACACTTGCTACCTTAAAAACCGTTAGAACATCTTTTTTGTTCATATACATGCCCCCTTAGGGAAATATATGAACAGGCGGATTGTTATATTACCTGTTGGGATTAATCATTAACTGGTCGTCAATTATAAAATGGCCGGTGGAGGGGATTTTATTAGTTCTATAATGTTCGATATCCACAGATTCGTATTGCTCCTTAAAAAGAACTTCACTCATGCGGCTGTTTTTTTTCAGTGTCATGGCTTGAATACCCACTGAACTCTTACTGGTGACAACTGGTAGCAGTGAAGTGTTGAGAAGAAGTGCTTTGTCCCTGTCCCGGAAAGTTATTAAATCACAGTCCGAAAGAATGTGAGCGGCGAAAATGAGAGGTGATCTGTCCGAATAGGCGTTAATAAGCTTTTTCCTGTTCATTTTCGTCTGGTAGGCATTCATTGCTACTTTCGCCATTTTTCCATTTTCAAAGCAGAACAGAACATTGCCCGAATAGTCCGTTGTTGCGGCCATGAAGAGTACTTTTTCCCCCTCTTCCATGCTCAGCACGTTCTGGAGATAATCCCCGATACTGCTTGCCTTAGCGTCAGAGATTTCATGAGCCTTGATTTTATAAACCACCTGTCTGTCTGAAAAAAATAGTATGTCGGCTTTATTAGTTGTCTCGATTTGCTGCAACAATTCGTCGTCTTCTTTAATGTTCTGTTCACCAGAAGAACGCAGAGAAATAAGCGGTATCTTTTTAAAATAACCATGCTTTGTTAAAAACAGTTTAACGCTGTAATCATCAACGAAATCCGTATGGTCTAACTTAATGTCCTCCTGGTCATAAACGATTTCTGTTATCCGAGGTCTGCCGTATTTTTTAATAATTTCCTTTAATTCT
>CAYLSP010000043.1:0-8890 GCA_964385935.1 uncultured Defluviitaleaceae bacterium | reverse complement strand
TCTGGATTTTATTGACGAACTTCCCGATTATGACACTGAAATATATGTTCATAAGAAAATGAAAACAACAAAAGAATTGTCAAAAGAGAATTTGATTAAAGCTCTTGCTGTGCTTGAAAAAATTGACGACTGGAACGAAACCACTACCCACGAAGCTCTTATTAATCTTGTTAATGAAATGGGAATTAAAAACGGGCAGATGCTCTGGCCGGTCAGAACAGCTCTATCAGGGAAACCAACAACGCCCTGCGGAGCAACTGAACTTTGTGAAATATTAGGTAAAGAAGAAAGCTTAAAGAGGATTGTGACAGGGATTGAAAAGCTATAGGAGTTGATTAAATGGCCGACAAACACGGAATAAAGCTGGTTGCCCAAAACAAAAAAGCCTATCACGATTATTTCATAGAAGAGACGTTTCAGGCCGGAATAGAGCTTTTCGGAACGGAAGTGAAGTCACTTCGCCTTGGAAAATGTAACTTAAAAGAGAGTTATATCGAAATAAAGGGCGGACAGGCGTTCATTGTTGGTATGCATGTAAGCCCATACGAACAGGGCAACATTTTCAACAGAGATCCTCTGAGGAAACGTCGATTGTTGCTTCATAAATACGAAATCGCAAAGCTGACCTCAGCAGTCGCCCGCGACGGCTTCACTGTTGTACCTGTGAGGATTTATTTCTCTAAAAGTCTTTGCAAACTGGATGTAGCTCTAGCAAAAGGCAAAAAGCTTTATGACAAAAGAAATGACATTGCGAAAAAGGATCAGTCCCGGGAGATGGAGCGGGAATTCAGGGAAAAATATAAATAAAATTAGGGTGGTCAAACCGTAGTGGCGAACTGTGTTCACCCGTCGCTATATTTCTTGGTTTTCAAACAGATTGTCATCCTGAGTGCAGCGAAGGATCCTTCACTGCGTTCAGGATGACATATCGTTATTTAATTAAGAATAGTATTATTGATATAAACAAAAAAGAGGAGTTATAATGTCGGATGTAATAGAAAGTTTTGACACCAGTTTGTTCTTTCAGATTTTAAACACCATTCTTTTGGTCGCAATTTTATAATTTTAATATGGATAATTAGAAAAATATTTAAAAAGAATTAACCGCAGGGGCGAACTTTGTTCGCCCGCACTACAGTCAAACCGCCCTATATTTCTTGCTTTTCAAATAGTTTAATGGACACCTTCAAAGATACAAAAAGTATGACAACAACCCCCACAACAGGCAGGATATAAAGAAGCGGCTCAGGTATTGATGACAAACTGTCCGAGCTGAAATTTTCAAACAGGCTGGGGAGAAGATAGGGAATCCCAACGATTATTATCATGAAAATCATCTTTGTTTTTTCATAGCCGTATTTATACTTTATAGGGACATAAACGCCGTAAATAACCGAAAGTATAAAAAGGGTCATTATGACATTAAGAGGGGTCAAATAATTTATGTTTGGCAAAGCCACGGCCACTATGCAGTACACTACATAACAGTATACGAAAATCATGCCGAACAATACATATTTGGCCTTCACCATTGAAGCTCTTGGATAGGGCGCAGAACAAACAAGGGCAGCCGCTTTCGGGAATCTTGCCTCAGACATGGAAACAAACTGGAACATGATAAATATCTCAAAGACGTTTACTAACAAAAACGTATAAAACGCAGGAAAGTCAATGGTCTGCCAGGCAAAGAAAATCGGCACCGCAAACGCCACAAGTCCCATTAAAAGCAGATACTTTTTTATAAGGAAAAGGTCTCTTTTTATTAAATGAATCATGCTTCTTCCCCTCCTGACATTAATTCTTCTAACAAAGCCATAACTTTTTCGGTTTTTTGGTTCTTTTTCACGCTATATGCGTCAATAAGTTCGCTTAACTTGTCCTTTAAAACAATTTGTCCGCCGTCAATTATTATTAAATCATCACCATATTTGTCAAGTCCCGATATATTATGGGTTGAGTATAAAACACCTTTTCCTCCACGTTTAATGAAATCGGAGGCGGCGATCAAAAGCCTTGTCCTGACTTCAGGCTCAAAGCCGTCGCTGGGTTCGTCAATAATAAGAAGTTCAGGTTTGTGAGAAAGGGCCAGCGCCAAAGCAAAGCAGATTCGCTTATCAACATCAAGGGGCGCAATAGGCTGTCTCAGCCCAATAGAAAAACTCTCCATATAAGTGACATAATCGGCTTCATTCCAGTTTTCATAGGCGGGTGCGATTATACTTTTCATTTCAAACGTGGTCAAATCATCATAAAAGGAACCCTTGTCAAAAACAACGCCTATGCGGTTTTTTATGACAAATTCGTCCTTTTCAAGCTCCATACCAAATATTTTTATATCGCCCGAATCCTTTTTACTAAGCCCCAGCAATAAATGCAGAAGAGCCGTCTTGCCCGCGCCGCTAGTTCCGGCCAATATAGTCACGTTCCCCTTTTTTAAAGAGAAATCTATGTTTTTAAGCTTTATGTTCTCGTAAGATTTATTAAGCCCGGTAACTTCCAATAAATTGTCCATTTCTGAACCTCCCTATAACTGCTAAACTGATTAAAGGCTACACTAAGAACCAATACATGTCAATAGCCAGTTTCATTTATGGTCTCCAGATTTATTATTTCATTGCATATTCTTTTCGCTAAAGCGATGTTATGGGTTATAACCAATAGACCTAATTGCCGCTCATTAATGATATCAAGCACTAAATCCCAAATTCTTGCCTGAGTAATCACATCAAGCATTGCGGTCATTTCGTCGGCCAGAAAATATCTGGTTTTTGGCGCAAGTGCCCGGACAACTGAAAATCTTTGAAGCTCACCGCCGGAAAGCTCTGTGGGGAAGCGATTCAACCAATCCCTTTCAATCCCTGCCCTTGACAAAAATTCTTCGCTTGGCTGCCAGGCTTCACACAAAGAGGTTCTCAGCCTAAGACGTGGGTTTAAAGCTTTTTCAGGATGCTGATAAACAAGTTGAACAGGACAATATCCCTTTTTAGGCAAAGGCTTGCCGTCCAAAAGGACTTCACCTGACAAAGGTTTTAAATATCCCGATAAAATTTGTGCCAGAGTGCTTTTTCCATAGCCTGATGGCGCAACAAGCCCGATTCGGCTGTTTTCTTCTATTGATAAACTAACGTTTTTTAAAATCCAATCGCCGTTTGGATACCTAAAGCTAACGTTTTTCATTTCAAGGGGCATCTACACCACCTCCCCCATTGGTATTACCCTAAAGCCGTTTTGCGGCATAGCGTTCCAAAGTGCTTTAGTATAGGGATGGCGCAAAAGTCTCACATCTTGAAAGTCCTTGGAGGCGGCTGTTTCAAGTATTTTGCCGCCATAAAAAACGGCTATTCTGTCGGCTGAGGATATGGCAAGATCAATGTCGTGAGTAATAAGGATAACACAACGTCCCTCGTCCGCCAAATGCCTGAAATTTCTAATTGTCTCCTCAGAAAGTTCACGGCTCAGACCGGGAGTTGGTTCGTCCGCTATAATAAGCCTAGCATCACTTATAACAGCCGCCGCTATTAAAATCCGGCGCGCCATTCCCCCCGAAAGCTGATGGGGATAAAGCCCCGAAACTTTTTCATCAAGTCCGTACCTCTTAAACACCGCTTTTCTTTTCTCATAATTTTTAGAAATCCCGATAACCTGCTTGCCAACTTTCATAAGAGGGTCGAGAAAGCTTATAGATTGCGGCACAAAAGCCATTTTGTTTCTCAGAGGTTTAATGCTTTTTTTAGTCAATTCAATTTCATCATATTTTATTATCCCAGAAGTTACTGCGTTTTGCGGCAAAATTCCCAAAAGGCTGTGTGCCAGAAGGCTTTTTCCTGAGCCGCTTCCGCCGATAATCGCCAAAATTTCGCCAGCACAGGCGCACAAATTAAGCTCCTTTATAACAGGAACGAGTTTTTGCTCAAAACCTCTGTCATACATTTTAAATGACAAACTGAAATTTTCAAATGAAACCAATTTTTCCATATTTACTCCTGAACCAGATTAGAATCTAAAAGAGCTTTTAAGTTGCTTCCAAGTGCTTCAAACATAAGAACTATAATAAGCAGTGCCGCCCCCGGAAAAACCACAGACCACCACATTCCCGCCGCCAAAAAGTTCATGGATTCTGATAAAATTGAGCCGATTGCGGGAGTGTCAAGAGGAAGCCCGAAGCCAAGAAAAGTTATTGACGCTTCATGTAAAACGGCGTGAGGGAAAAGAAGCACAAGCCCCACAATAAATTGGGGCAGAACGTGGGGGAAAATATGCCTTATGGCTATTTTTAGTTTTCCCACGCCGAATTTCACGGCAGCTTTTACATACTGAGAAGATCGAATTTCCAAAACCTCTCCGCGAACCACTCTTGTCAAATTAGGCCAATGAGTTAGAATGAGAGCAACAGAAACCCCTGTTAAACCTTTTCCTACGGCTATTGATATAAGCATCATAAGCACCAGATGTGGAAGGCTCATAAAAACATCTACGATTCCCAACACAAGCTTATCAATTTTCCCACCCAAAAGACAGGACATGCCCAACAAAAGGGCAATAATTGCGCCAAAAATTGATGCGGGAACTCCGATTGAAATGCTGATGGAAAGCCCCTTTATTGTGCGGCAGAATATATCGCGGCCGAGGTAGTCTGTTCCGAACAAATGAGACATTGACGGAGGAAGCCGTTTTTCAGAATAATTATGAGAATATGCTGACTCCGGCATTAAAACCCCCGCTATGGCAATTACAATAAGTATTAAGACGAATACGAAGACCATAGCAGCCATTTTTTTACGCCTGTTGAACATAGGGAGCCTCCCCGGAGTTTGGATTAAGAAGCACATAAAGTATGTTTGCCGTCATATTTCCCAGGAAAACAAAAACAGCTGTGAAAAGTGAAATGCCAATCAGAAGCGGCATATCGCCGTTGGTTGCCGCCATAACTGCGGCGTTACCAAGACCGGGATAGGAAAAAACCTGTTCGGCCAAAACAGAGCCGCCGAACAATTCGCCTAAGGACGCAAACTGCAAGGTCAGGGCAGGAATAGCAATATTTCTGAGACCGTGGCGCAAAATTATCTGCCGTTTTGTCTCCCCTCTGGCAGTTGCAAACATTACATAATCGCTTTGCATAACGTCCATGAGTTTTTGGCGGGTATGAAGTGCAATATTTGAAATTCCCACAAGGCTAAGGGTTGCGGCTGGCAGAATCAGGTGCTGTAAACGCTGTGAGACAGTAATGTTTTCTGAAAGCGTCCCAATGGGAACGGACATACCGATGGGAAACCATTTAAGCGTTACTGAGAAAATAATCAGAGCAAGAAGCCCCAGCCAAAATGTTGGAGCTGACGACAACAGCAGGCAAAAGCTTTTCAAAATCCGGTCAAAAATCGAGTTTGGAAAAGCGCCGCATAGTATGCCTGTAAAAAACCCTAAAATGCCCGACAACAGCCACGCCGTCCCCATAAGAGCCAAAGAAGCCTGAAAGCGCTGAATTATGACATTTTTAACAGGCTGGCGGTATGTGATGGATTCACCCATGTCACCGCCTAAAAAATTTCTTCCCCATATTAAAAACCGCTCAATTTTTGTCTTGTCAAGCCCCCAGTTCTTTGTCACTGTTTCCCGCTGTTCTGCCGAAACCGCGCGTTCTGTTCCTAAATACGCCGTTACTGGGTCTATTGGCGAAGACGAAATAAGTATAAATGTGAAGATACTAACAGACAGAAGAACGGCGGACATTCTAAGGGAAGTAAAGAATATTTTTTTTATTGCTGTCTTCATTGTTTAAAACTCCACTCGTTCAAGTTCCCTAAAACAGGCATTCCATGTCCATGGGGGTGTATCATTTGCTGTCCGATATCAAGGTTATCTTTCACTAAATAAGTGTGGTCAATATTAGCGAGCCAAATAAAAGGAAGGTCAAATTCCGTACCGCTTCCTGAATCAAAATCGTATTGAAGCTTTTTCCAGTAATTATTGGCCTCGTCCATTGAGCCTGCCGAAAGGGCTTTGTTAATCATTTCGTCGGCAACGTCACTATCGTAATTAGATGGGTTATAATAGCTTTCTCCCCGAACATCTGAATGATACCAATAATAAAATTCGGAGGGGTTATAGTCGCCGAAACCCCAAACAAAGCCGTCAGTCTTGCTTTTTAAAATCCCCTCATTCCAGTTTAAAGCTTCGGCTTTTATGTTTATGCCAAGGGGCTTTGCGCTTTCAGAAAATGCCGCCGCGAGTTGATAACGTTGCATGTCCCCTCTGTCCGCGGCAACAATAAATTCGGCTTTAACATCGTTTTTTTCGCGGATTCCGTCGCCGTCTGTGTCAATCCAGCCGTCGGACTCCAGAATCTCTATAGCTTCTTCAACATGTCCATCCGTAAAGGTGTAGCCGCTGTTCCACGGCATATTGTCAACTCTTCCATAGGCGGGAGTTCCAATGCCGTTAAGCGCGTTGTTAATGATTTCCTCTCTGTTTATGCCGATATTCAGAGCCTGTCTTATTGATAAATCGCTTGTAACGTCATTTCCAACAGAAGTTCCGTCTGGGAGAGTTGCTCTTTTAATCATCGGCATACTGACACAGCGGTTGTCAATGGTTTTAAGCCTGACAAGGTGCATGTTCGGAACGTTCTCATAAGCAAATTCGGGATTCACCATAATTAAGTCAAGAGTCCCGGAACGAGCCGCCGCAAGAGCCACCTGTTCGTCAAGATTCAGTATGGTAATCTTTTCAAAATCGGATTTTGTTCCGTAGTAATATTCATTCGGAGCGATAATAAGCTGTTGGTCAATGTCCAGTTGTAGAACCTTAAAAGGACCTGTGCCGATTCCCGTTTCCCTGTAATTTTCGTCATAAGAACTTTTCGGCACAATGCCAAGCTGTGCGGTGTTACTTAAAAAGGCTGACCAAGGTTCGCTTAATGTAAAAACAACTGTATAATTGTCAATTGCCTCGGCACTCAAAAGCTTTGACAAATTAACGCTTGCGCCGCTGTCTCTTGCCGTCAAATAAGTGAAGACTACATCCTCCGCTTTAAGGGGCGTGCCATCTGAAAATTTTACGTCCTCTCTAAGCCTGTATGTATAGACGCATTTGTCCTCTGAAATGCTGTAGCCTGTTGCCAAATCCGGCTCTAATTCAGCATTTTTGTTGAATTTATAAAGGGCTGAATGGAAAATGTGAAAGCCAGTTGAACAAAATCCCAAACAGGGGTCATAATTTCCGTCCGCCATATTCGCGCCGACATAAATTACAATTTCGTTTTTAACAACATTAATAATATCTAATTTGCTGTCAGAACCGCATCCGCTTAATAATAGAGAAAACAATATAAAACTTAGAAATATCCTTTTGTTATTCATGGAGTCACCTTATTTATCCTTAATCATCTGCAAATAATTGAGAGGTTTATAACCCCTCTTTTCATAAAGGGCAATTGCCCTTTCATTGCCCTCAACGACTTCAAGACGGTATCGCTTTGCTGTAGGATATTCCGCTTCAATAAAATCAAAAAACTCTCCGCCAAGACCTTTTCCGCGAAACTCATCTTTTATGTATATTTCTTCCGTTAAAACAACAAGCCCGCCTGCTTCATTTGAATAAGTGAACGATAAAATCGCATATCCGGCCGTCATTCCGTCACTTTCTAAAATGAGAATACGCAAGAACGGACTTTTGTTCATTGCCGCTTCAAAGGTTGTTTCAAAATTTTTAGGGTCAATATTGTGAGCAACGGCAGGGGAGGAAAAAAAGTCTCTTTCCATTTCTAAAAAACTTGCTTTATCGCTTTGAAGTATGTCCCGAATCATTTTTTATTCCCCTCATTATGAACTGTGTTGAGGCTTATTCCGTGCTTTTTTGCAAGCTCGGCAACATCCTCGTATTCAAACTTAGATTTTCTAACTCCAAAACCAACGCCTGTCTTTCTTCTTATATCCCCAAAAGAAGTGGAAACTGTATCAAATTCCCGATCTAGCATATATCTTTCATAAATAGCTTTTCTTACACCGAAGGTAGAGGTATGTTTGAGCATTAAAGAAGCCATAAAATCCGCTTCCTCTTTTTTGCAAATAACAGAAAGCATTATTCCGGGGCGGCTTTTCTTCATTTGAATAGGTGTTGTAAAAACGTCCAGCGCGCCATTTGAAAATAAAATATCAACTGCGAAGCCGATTTCCTCTCCTGTCATATCATCAAGATTGCAGCTTAATTCCGCTATTTCTCCATTAGAAGATGCTTTTGCTTCTCCTAAAAACGCCCTGATACAATTAGCGGCTTCAAAATCCTTGCTACCCATGCCATAGCCGATCTTTTCTGTAATCATTACCGGCATATCGGAAAATTCGTGGGCGAAATGCTTTAAAATCGCCGCGCCTGTCGGTGTGCAAAGCTCGCCCTTTATGTTTCCGGCATGAGCTGGAATCCCTTGTAAAATATGAGCTGTTGCAGGAGCGGGAACTGGCAGAATTCCATGAGCACAACGAACAAAGCCGCTGCCTAAACAAATCGGGGACACCACAACCTTTTCGGGGCTGATTTCTTCCATTAACATGCAGACACCAACAATATCAGTCACTGCGTCCATAGCTCCAACCTCATGAAAATGAATTTGGGATACTGGCTTTCCATGTGCCTTTGATTCTGCTGCGGCAATCAGGTTATAAATCGCAATGGCGTTATTTCTAACGTTTTGAGACACGTTCAGATTTTCTATTATCTGGATTATTTTCTCCATGCCGCTATGATGGTGATGCTCGTGATGATTATGCCCGTGATTATGCTCATTATGGTGATGTTCGTGATGATTATGTCCATGATTATGCCAATGATGGTGGTGTTCATGATTGTGTTCGTGATGGTGTTCATGCTCATGATTATTCACATCACAACTTGTTTC
>CAYLSP010000042.1:1635-9175 GCA_964385935.1 uncultured Defluviitaleaceae bacterium | reverse complement strand
AAAAAACAGCAAAACTCCCGCTGATATGAGAATCAGCGCCATCGTAATAATTCTGATTATTCTGTTTTTCCGTTCTTTTTTATTTGAAGGATTCAAGGGCACAAACCTCTTTAAACATCATTCCATGACTGTATAGTGATTATAACATATGACCTTGTAGTTTTCAAATGATTTTAAAATTTGTATGCATGTGGTATAATATATTTTTATAACGGAGGGTTTGTATGGAAAATAATAGAATCAGAGAACTGATAGAATTATTAAATAACGCATCAAGAGCCTATTATCAGGAAAATCGTGAAATAATGAGCGATTTTGAATATGACAGGCTTTATGATGAGCTTTTAGAGCTTGAAAAAAACGGAACAGTCTATTCTGACAGCCCTACTCAAAGGGTGGGTTATGAGCTTTTAACCGAACTTAGAAAAGTAAATCACGGAAGTCGGATGTTGTCTTTGGACAAAACAAAGGAGACAGAAAAGCTAATAAGCTTTTTAGGAGATAAGGAAGGCATTTTGTCATGGAAGCTAGACGGGCTTACCATTGTTCTGTCCTATAAAGACGGAGAGCTTTTTCAGGGCGTGACGAGAGGGAACGGAGAAGTGGGCGAGGATATTACCCATAACGCTAAGACATTCCGCAACATACCGCTAAAAATTCCGTATAAAGGAGAGCTTGTTGTCCGAGGAGAAGCGATTATAAGGTTTTCGGACTTTGAGAAAATAAATGAGGAACTTTCAGCAGACGAAAAATATAAAAATCCGCGGAATTTATGCTCAGGCACAGTCCGCCAGCTAAATTCTGAAATATGTGGAAAAAGAAATATTAGATTTTATGCTTTTTCCCTCGTCGAGCCTGTTTTAGAGAGCGAAAAGCGGTCTGAAAGCTTAAAGTATCTGTCTGAGCTGGGCTTTGAAACAGTTGAAAGTGTATTGGTTAATGCACAGAACGTCGCAGGCATTGTTGAGGAGTTTAAAAACAAGATTAACGACAATAATTTTGCTTCAGATGGTCTTGTTCTTTCTTATAATGACGAGGCCTACGGGAAATCCTTGGGAACAACGTCAAAATTCCCTAGGGATTCAATAGCTTATAAATGGCAGGATGACGTGGCCGAGACCTCCTTATTAAATATTTTATGGAATCCGTCTCGGACAGGATTAATAAATCCCATTGCTGAATTTTCCCCAGTGGAACTAGAGGGCACAACTGTTTCACGGGCTTCTGTCCATAATTTGAGCATAGTTGAGGGTCTTAAACTTGGCATTGGTGATAGAATAACCGTTTATAAAGCCAACATGATAATCCCACAAATAGCAGACAACCTTACAAAAAGCGGAACTGTTTTGCCTCCCGAAGTCTGTCCTGCCTGTAAGAACCAAACTAAAATTGTCGAAGAAAACGGCGTGAAATCCGTCTATTGCACAAGCCCTCAATGTCCGGCAAAGGGGATAGGGCAGCTAACCCATTTCGTTTCCCGGGACGCTATGAACATTGAGGGGCTTTCTGAACAAACCCTTGAAAAGTTTGTTGAAGCGGGAATTTTAGGGGATTATCCAGAAATATTTGAAATAGGTCTTCATAAAGAGGTTATTACTAAAATCCCCGGCTTTGGGCAGAAATCTTATGACAATCTTATAAAAAGCATAGAGAAGTCAAAAAACTGCCGCCTACACAACTTCATTTATGCTCTTGGAATACCTCAGGTGGGCCTTTCCAACGCAAAACTTTTATGCAAGCATTTCGGTTACGACTTAGACAAAATGATTGAGGCACAAGCTTCTGAAATAGAAGAAATCGGAGGTTTTGGCGAAGTTATTGCAAACTGCGTTTTCGATTATTTTCATGATCAAAAAAATATTGAGAGATTAAAAAAGGTTCTGCCTTATCTTAACTTTGAGGATACAAAACAAGAAAAGGTTGAAAAGGACGCGTCCATCCTTGAAAACAAAACATTTGTCATAACAGGGGATCTCAATACCTTTAAAAACAGAAACGAATTAGTTGAAAAAATAGAAGAGTTAGGCGGTAAAGTTTCGGGAAGTGTATCGAAAAAGACTGATTATTTAATAAACAACGACAACGAATCCGAATCATCAAAAAATAAAAAAGCGAAAGAACTTGGGATTCTGATTATTACGGAAAATGAATTTATTAAAAATTTTCTATAGTCTTAATTATCAGACATTTTTCTAGAAATACGTATTTCCTAGTAAGAGATAATTTAATTACTTATGAAAGGATGCGTTGAAAAATGGATTCAAAGAAAAATATGGTGCTGTTAGGACTGATTGTGGTTCTTATTGGCCTTCTATCCATTTTAATTAATTTTACAAGCATTTCGATTATTGATCTTATGCTTATTGCCGGAGGGTCGGCGCTGCTTTTGCTTTACAGAACAAAGAGGAAGTCGTGGTCGCTTATCTTCGGCGGCTATCTGGCCTATTTCGGGTTCAGTCAGGTGCTTAACAATTTGACAAATGGTTTTTTCTCAGAATATCTCTTTATTGCTATGTTTTTTATCGTCCCTGCTCTGATTTTCTTCACTCTATATTTTGACAAGAACAAAAAAGGACTGCTTATTCCCGCGTCCCTGCTGTTCTGGCTTGGTCTTTACTTAATGTTAAGAGATATTAGATTCCTCTTTTTCCCAGGCCTAAATTTCTTTTTGTACATGGGGGCGGCGTTTTTCACCATTTTCATGTTCGCCAAAAACTACATGGGGAAATGGCCACTTTATGCCTCTGTAACCCTTACCGGAATTGGAGTTCTTAATATATTTAAAAACCTTACGTTAGGTATATTTTCTCCCGGGTTCAGGATAATGGGCTCCGTAATTATTACAATAATCGGAGTTATAATTATTATAAGGGCTGTTATTAAAAACAGAGGAAGACAATAATAGCGACTAAACAAGACCATCAGATCAGCTGGTGGTCTTGTTTGTTGGGCAAACAAACGCGGGCGGACAATATTTCTGTCCGCCACGGAAAATGTACTTAGTCTTATGTCTTTATATGTTATCTTTTCTCAACGAGAAACTTTATTGAAGTTTTTATATTGCCGTCAACTTCTACCTGAGAGAAGGATGGAATACAAATAATCTCGATTCCGTTAGGAACAACATAACCTCTAGCGACAGCTATGCTTTTGACCGCCTGATTTACAGCGCCCGCGCCGACCGTAACAATCTCTACAGATTCATTATTCCGAACAATCGCGGCGATAGCTCCCGCAACGGATTTCGGTTGTGAAGTACCAGAGACTTTCAACATTTCCATAATAAATACCTCCTGAAGTAGTTTAAGAATGTCGATAAATGTTCTCACAAGGTATATTTTCCAAATTAAAAGAAAAATATGTGAGGTTGATCCGGGTGGCCTACACAATATTCAGTTTATTAACGGCAGAGAGAGCGGCGTCTTGTTCAGCTTCCTTTTTGCTTTTACCACGTCCAATTCCAAGAATCACGTCTAAATGTGAAACGTTTACGACATAAATTTTATCATGTTCGGCTCCAATCTCGTCAATTACTTTATAACGGAGAGGAACTCTACTGGTCTTTTGTATTTCCTCCTGCAAAAGAGTTTTAGGATCCTTCTGCTTAAAGGTTTGCCTAAGGGTTTTAATATCTATGTCTAAACAATGAAATAAGAATAATTTGGCGGGTTCAAAACCACCATCCAAGTAAATCGCGCCAACTAAAGCTTCAAAAGCATCGGACAAAATAGAATCCTTGTTAAAACCGCAACTCAAAGTTTCACCACGGCTCATTTTCAGATATGAGCCCAGTTTAATCCTTCTGGCGGCTTCAGCAATTGTCCCTTCACAAACGATGGTAGCCCGCAACTTCGTAAGTTCGCCCTCAGTCAGTTCAGGATAATCATTAAAAATCCGGCTGCTGATTGAAAGTTCTAAAACTGCGTCTCCCAAAAACTCCAATTTTTCGTTACTCTTCATAGAATCAAGTTTATTTTCATGGCAAAAAGAGCTATGCGTTAACGCCCACTTCAAAATATCTTTGTTCTTAAAAGAATATCCGATTTCTTTTTCAAGCATTATATCATTTCCTGTTAAACCCATACTATTTGTCAATGTTTTGTATATAGCTCACAGCGTCTCCAACAGTTTTGATTTTCTCTGGAGCCTCGTTGTCAAACTCGCAGTCGTATGCTTCTTCAAGTTCGGAAATAATCTGGAAAATATCGAGAGAATCTGCACCTAAATCTTCAATAAATCTTGATTCTGGTGTAATTTTTTCTTCATCAATCAGCATTTGTTCTGCAATGATTTTCCGTATTTTATCGAACTCCATTTTTACCATCTCCTGCTAAATTCGATTCTATTTTTGAAACAATATCTCTTTCAATAAAAACACCGCACTGCTTTATAGCGTTTTTGAATGCCTGTGCGTTTGAGCTTCCATGGGCTTTTACAACAAGAGCTTTAAGGCCTAAAAACGGTGCGCCCCCAACCTCTTGATAGTCAAAACGCTTTTTGACATTTCTAAACGCGCCCTTTGAAAGGAGAGCGCCGGCCTTTGAAATAGTCCCCGACATAAGCTCCTGCTTTATTATAGACATAATAGCCTTTGCAAAGCCTTCGGAATACTTTAGAATAATATTTCCAACAAACGCGTCACAGACAATAACGTCGCAGACGCCTTGTGGAATGTCTCTCGCCTCGGCGTTTCCGATAAAATTTATACCTGAATCGCTCAACAGTTCATATGCTTCCTTCGTAAGAGCATTTCCCTTTTCTTTTTCAGCACCGATGTTACAAAGCCCCACACGAGGGTTTTCGATATTTAAAACATTTTCCATATAAACGGAACCTATTTTACCAAACTGTAATAAATATGAGGGTTTTGCGTCAACATTCGCGCCGGAATCAATAAGAAAAGAAAACCCTTTTGTGTTGGGGATAAGGGTTCCAAGCGCCGGGCGTTCAACTCCCTTTATTCGGCCAACAATAACAGTCGCCCCGGTTAAAAGAGCGCCGGTATTTCCGCAGGATACAAATGCGCCGGCTTTTCCTTCTTTAAGCAAGTTAAGCCCCACAACAATTGATGAATCTTTTTTCTGCTTAACAGCAAGAGTCGGAACTTCATCAGTTTCTATAACCTCAGATGCGTTAACGATACTGATAAGGTTTTTGTCATAGCTGTATTTATTCAGTTCTGTCTCAATTTTCTCTCTAATTCCTACTAGTATAATTTTAAATTTGAATTCAGCCGCGGCCGCTACAGCGCCTTTAACCGTCTCCATTGGTGCATTGTCTCCGCCCATGGCATCAACAGCCACTGCTATATCATTTGCCAAAGGACATCAACTCCTGCTTATTTTTGTTTAGGTCTTGCCGGGGAGTAATATTTGGTATATCCCCGACAACTTCCTTTCGGGGAGTAATGAGGTTTACATAGCGATAACATCTACATCTTTAACCAAACAAAAGTTCTTCCATATGTAATCAAAGGGCTGTAACCTGCGGAAAATCCGTATATGTTACAGCCTCACCTGGAACTCAAGCCTTAATAAAAGCAGCTTTATTCTGCAATTTTTAAGACTTCTCTTTTGTTATAAGAGCCGCAAGCACGACAGGCTCTATGAGTTCTCACAAGTTCACCGCATTTACTGCACGATACCAAGTTGGGCATAGCAATCTTCCAGCTTTGGGCACGTCTTTTGTCTCTTCTTGCTTTTGAATGTTTACCTTTTGGACAAATCGACACTCCAAACACCTCCTTAACTACAACTAATTTTCAAAGAAATCATTCAGGCCGTTAAATCTCTCGTCTATTTCATTATCAAGACAGTGACATGATGACAGATTGCGATTTGTTCCGCAAATCATACAGAGTCCCTTACAATCAACAGCGCATGAAAAGCGGATAGGTATTGAAAGAAGGAGGTTTGTATAAACAGCGTCACTAAGGTTCACAATTTTATTCTCAATTGGGAATGTATCTTCCCATTCAGCAATATCTTCATTTATGTTCTGGCTAAACTTCTCTGTTAAGTTAAATGAAATATTTTCAGTAACGTCAGAAAGACAAGATGAACAATTTGCATGTACAATCCACGTACACTCAGCCGAAAAAATGAAATAATTCCCAGCTCTGGTAATAGTGCCATCCACGAAAACGTCCGCCTTATCATTATTAATCCCAAATGAATTAGGAATATCAAAAGTAAGAGAGGATTTAATTAACTTTGAATCGCCGTTTTCAACACTGGAAATATCAATGATTAAGCCGTTTTCCATAATATTCTCCCGACATACAACGCTAGACTATTATATATCCCGTTAATTTATTTGTCAAGTAATTGTTTAGTGTCTCTAGCTATGACAATCTCTTCATTTGTGGGGATGACAAGTGTCTTTACGCTTGCATTATCAGCCGAAAAGTCTGTCTCTTTTCCCCTTACGTCGTTCTTGCTGTCATCCACTGAAACGCCGAGATACTCTAAGTAGGAACATATTTCCTTTCTAGCAGCTATGGAGTTTTCACCGAGACCTGCTGTGAACACGATTGCATCAACGCCGTTCATAGCTGCCGCATAAGCGCCTACATACTTAGCCACTCTGTAATAATAAGCGGAAAGAGCGATGATAGCGCGATTGTTGCCTTTTGCTGCTGCGTCTTCTATGTCACGGAAGTCTGAAGATACACCGGAAATACCTAATACGCCGGACTTTTTATTGAAAATGTTTTCAACTTCTTTAACAGACAGGTTTTCTTTCTCCATTAGGAAAGCAACTGTAGCGGGGTCGATATCGCCGGAGCGGGTTCCCATTAACAGACCTTCAAGAGGAGTGAAGCCCATGCTGGTGTCAACTGATTTTCCGCCGTTTATAGCGCAGATTGAAGCGCCGTTTCCAAGATGACAGGTAATTATTTTAAGCTCACTGATTGGCTTGCCTAAAATTGTTGCACAACGGTCAGAAACATATTTGTGGCTTGTGCCGTGGAAGCCGTAACGACGGATTTTATGCTTTTCATAAAATTCATATGGGATTGCATAGAGATAAGCTCTTTCAGGCATTGTTTGATGGAAAGCAGTGTCAAAAACAGCTACTTGAGGAACGCCCGGCATAAGCTTTTCACAGGACTCGATACCTGTTAAGTTTGGAGGGTTGTGAAGGGGAGCTAAATCGGCACATTGCTTAATAGCCTTTTTAACCTCGTCATTGATTATAACAGAGGACGCGAAAAATTCACCGCCGTGAACAACTCTGTGTCCGACTGCACCGATTTCAGAAATGTCAGCGATTACGCCATATTCCTTATCAGTAAGAGCATCCATAACAACTTTAATAGCATCGTCATGATTATTCATAACGGGATTTGTTTTAAGAACTTTATCGCCGGCAGTCTGTTTAAACATTGGACCTTCAATGCCGATTCTTTCGCATAAGCCTGTTGCCAGAGCTGATTCGGTAGTCATGTCTACAAGCTGATACTTGAGAGATGAGCTTCCGCAGTTAATTACCAATACTTTCATTTCAATTTCTCCTTAATAATATATTTTACTCTAAT
>CAYLSP010000042.1:0-1625 GCA_964385935.1 uncultured Defluviitaleaceae bacterium | reverse complement strand
CGGCAGTTATAGCAACCACCCCAACGATATCATCCGCGTTACAGCCGCGAGAAAGGTCGTTAACAGGCTTTGCGATACCCTGTGTTACAGGGCCGTAGGCTTCGGCTTTAGCAAGACGCTCTGTGAGTTTATAGCCGATGTTTCCTGAGTCTAAGTCAGGGAAAATAAGTACATTTGCGTGTCCGGCAACAGAACTTCCGGGAGCTTTGCTCTTTCCGATTTCGGGAATAATAGCACAGTCAAGCTGGAATTCGCCGTCTAAAGCGAGGTCTGGAGCCTGTTCTTTAGCAAGTTTTGTGGCTTCAACCACCTTGTCCACGTCGGGATGCTTTGCAGAGCCTTTTGAAGAATGGGAAAGCATGGCAACCACAGGTTTTTGCTGAACTAAAACCTCAAAGGATTTTGCTGAACTTATAGCAATTGACGCAAGTTCTTCCGCATCAGGATTTTGAACAAGACCGCAGTCGGAATAAACAAACACGCCTTCATGACCATAATCGCAATCAGGAACTACCATAACGAAAAAGGAGGAAACAAGCTTCGTTCCGGGCGCTGTTTTAAGTATTTGTAAGCATGGGCGGAGAACGTTCGCAGTTGCGTTAACCGCACCGGCTACCATTCCGTCCGCTATGGACTTTTTAACAAGCATAACACCGAGATAAAGGGGGTCTTTTTCCAGAAGAGCTGTTGCCTCTTCTAATGTCATGCCCTTGCTCTTTCTAAGTTCAAAGAGGTCTTGGCTCAATTCAGCCATTTTATCATAACTCTTTGGATTAATAATTTCGGCTTTTGAAAGGTCAAACCCAGCCGCCTTACCTCTTTCCAAAATGTCTGATGATTCGCCGATAAGAATCAAATTGGCTATTTCTTCGTTTAAAACTTTTCCAGCCGCTTCAATTGTCCTTGGGTCTCCTGATTCGGGCAGAACAATTGTTTTTTTGTTGCTCTTTGCTCTCTCCTTTATGGTCTGTACAAAATTCATTTAAACCTTCCTTTCAGTATTTATTACGGCGGCAATTAAAATGTGACATTAATTTTGCCGCCGTAACCCCTTTTAAGGGGTGGCTTTAAAAGCCGTCTTGCGGCTTTTTAGTGCCGGGGTTATATTATGATATTTAAAACAATTCGATAGGTTATTGGGCAAGAAGCTTTTCTATGTCAATTAAAAGCTTTACGCCGTCCTCTGTCTTGCAAATATTTTTAACAAACTGGTTGGCATAGCTAAGCTTTGCGCTTGGCGGAGAAGAGATGTTTTCTTCAGTAATCGTTGAAACGCCAGTCACTCTGTCCACAATCAGACCCAGTTTATAGTCTTCATAGAATATGACAATAATGCAGGTTAATTCGTCGTATGGTATTTCAGGCTTCATAAAGCGGGAACGAATACTGCATACGGGAATGATATCTCCACGAAGGTTAATTATGCCTTTGACAAAGTCGGGAGCCTGGGGCACAAGAGTGATATCGCACATGAGAATAATCTCGCTAATGTTGGAGACTTCAAGGGTATAATCCTCATGATCAATCTCAAAAGCCAGAAATAAATCTTTTGTCGTATCTTCTTCGGAGACGCCATAATCATCAATAATATTGTCTTCTGATGACATATTATCTCTCCTTCTTTT
>CAYLSP010000041.1:0-9219 GCA_964385935.1 uncultured Defluviitaleaceae bacterium | reverse complement strand
TGAGAATATGGACGAAACAGACTATGATAAGTGCCGGGACACCGTGTTTTCTGAACCTAATCTGGATTTTTTATATGAGGAATCTTATTTGGATTCTCTTTTAAATGACCCCAAAATAACAGTTTTCGCCACAAAATACCTGCCAGGTCAATATGACCAGCGCGCGGATTCCGCCATGCAGTGCGTCCAAATTATTACGCAAAAAGAATCCCCTGTTATTGAAACAGGGAAATTTTATGTGTTGGAAGGCAGCTTGACAGAAGCGGACTTAAATAAAATTAAGACCTATTTTATTAATCCTGTGGAATCCATGGAAATTCCGCTGACAATACCCGAAAGCTTGAAAATTACTTCTGAAACTCCGCCGGATATTGAAGATATAGACGGTTTTATCGCTATGGACGATAATGAAATAATTTCCCTTAGAGCAAAAATGCAGCTTGCTATGAGCGGTAACGACCTGATATTTTGCCGGGATTATTTCAAAAAAATAGACAGAAATCCTACTATGACTGAAATCAAGGTTATTGACACATATTGGTCAGACCATTGCCGCCATACCACATTTTTAACTGCTATAAACAGTATAGAATTCGGAGATTCTCCATATAAAGACCTTATTGAAAGAGCTTATAAAGCATATCTCAAAGAAAGAGAGTTTGTCTACGGCGATAAGCATAAAGACATCTGCCTGATGGACATTGCCGTTATGGGCATGAAAGCGCTTAAAAAGAGAGGGCTTTTGCAGGATTTAGACGAATCAGAAGAAATTAACGCCTGTAGCATAGAAATTGATGCTGATATAGACGGAAAAACTGAAAAATGGCTTTTAATGTTTAAAAACGAAACCCATAACCATCCCACAGAAATTGAGCCATTCGGCGGCGCGGCAACCTGTTTGGGCGGTGCTATAAGAGACCCGCTTTCCGGCAGAAGCTTTGTATATCAGGCAATGCGAATAACCGGCTCAGGCGATCCAAGAACCCCTGTTAGTGAAACAATCCCAGGAAAACTTCCTCAGATTAAAATTACCACGGGGGCTGCGGCGGGATACAGCTCCTATGGAAATCAAATAGGGCTAACCACTGGGCTTGTTAAGGAAATATATGACGAAGGCTTTGTGGCAAAAAGAATGGAATTGGGCGCAGTTATCGCCGCTGCGCCTAAGGAAAACGTAGTTCGTGAACGTCCTCAAAAATCTGACTTAGTTATTTTAGTTGGTGGCAGAACAGGCCGTGACGGATGTGGAGGAGCCACAGGTTCTTCAAAAGAACATAACGAAGAATCGATTTTTAACAGCGCAGAAGTTCAGAAAGGCAATCCTCCTACTGAGCGGCACATTCAGCGTCTTTTTAAAAACCCGGCTGCTTCAAAGCTTATAAAACGCTGTAACGATTTCGGCGCAGGCGGCGTTTCTGTCGCTATTGGCGAATTAGCGGACGGACTTGACATAAACCTTGATAATGTAACTAAGAAATACGACGGACTTAACGGAACGGAGCTTGCCATTTCAGAATCGCAGGAGAGAATGGCCGTTGTTGTTAATAAAAATGAGGCTTCAAAGTTTATTGAATTGGCTGAGACAGAGAATCTTGAAGCCACAGTTATTGCGGAAGTTACCGATGACAGAACTCTGACCATGAAGTGGCGCGGAAAAACAATTGTTTCCATAAGCCGCGACTTCCTTAATACAAACGGTGCAAAACAGCAGACAAATGTTTGTGTTGGCGCATTTGAATCAGTTAAGCCTGAAATAGACAACTCTATTACAAAAGAAAAATGGCTCTCTGTTCTTGGAGATTTGAATGTATGCTCACAAAAGGGGTTAGTTGAGCGTTTCGACCCTTCTGTTGGTGCGGCAACGGTTCTGTATCCTCACGGCGGGAAATATCAGTTAACGCCCGCTGAGAGTATGGCAGCCAAACTGCCTGTTGATGGGGAGACCACCACCGTCTCATTAATGTCCTTTGGCTACAACCCTAAAATAGCTAAAAAAAGTCCGTTCCACGGGGCGGCTTATGCCGTTGTGGAATCTGTGGCTAAAATAGTGGCTTCAGGCGGTGATTATAAAACTGCAAGACTTTCGTTTCAGGAATATTTTGAAAAAATGGTTAACGCAAATAGCTTTGGAAAGCCGTTTTCAGCGCTTTTGGGGGCTTTGGACGCACAGCTTAATCTGGGAACTCCTTCAATAGGCGGCAAGGACAGCATGTCCGGCACATTCAAGAACTTAAACGTTCCGCCGACTTTAGTTTCCTTTGCTGTTGGTGTAACAAATACGGAAAACATAGTTTCTCCCGAATTTAAAAGCGTGGGTTCATCCATTGTCTTAGTTAAAGCGAAATATAATGCAGACGATTTGCCTGATTATGAAAAACTTAAAGAGGGCTTTGAAGTTGTATCAAAACTCATTAAAGAGAAAAAAGCAATTTCCGTATCTACAATCGGTCATGGTGGTATATGCGCCGCTGTTTCAAAAATGGCTTTCGGAAACAAAATTGCTTTTTCTGCCAATTGTGAGAATTTCGGACTTTATAATCCAAGCTATGGTTCATTCCTTATAGAATATTGTGGAAATACGCCCGATTCTGATTTTTCTGGCTCTGATTATGAAGTTATTGGAAAAACTTTACCGGAAAGAACTTGTGTACTTAACGGCTTGGAAATGGATATTGATGAACTTATCAAGAACTGGATTCTTCCGCTTGAAAAGATTTTCCCAACGGGGCTTTTTAAGACTGATTACAAGAAAGTTGAACTTACTTCAAATTACGTAGGAACAAAAACTACATCTAAAACAAAGTTTGCGCGCCCACGGGTTTTCCTGCCGAATTTCCCCGGAACAAACTGCGAGATTGATATGACAAAGTCCTTCATAAGAGCCGGAGCGGAAACTCAGGGACTTGTGGTTAGAAATCTGAGCGTTTCTGACCTTGAAGAAAGTATTTTGCAAATGGCTAAGGAAATAAAGCGTTCTCAGATTCTTGCTTTTTCAGGTGGATTTAGCGCAGGGGATGAGCCAGACGGATCAGGAAAATTCATTACGTCAATGTTCAAAAACCCCTATTTAAAAGAAGCTGTTTACGACCTCTTGGAAAGAGACGGACTCATTATAGGGATTTGTAACGGATTCCAGGCTCTTGTTAAGCTTGGACTTGTGCCTTTCGGTGAAATAAGAGAAATCACGCCCGAAAGCCCAACCCTTGCAAAAAATGAAATAGGACGGCATATTTCAGGAATCTGCAACGTAAAAGTCACTTCAACAAAGTCTCCGTGGCTTCAAAACGTTTCGTGCGGGGAAGTGTTCCAACTTCCTCTATCCCATGGAGAGGGGCGTTTCATTGTGGAAGAAAAGCTTGCTAAACAGCTTTTTGAAAACGGTCAAGTGGCTTCCCAGTACGTGGGAGACGATTCTGAGCCTACTATGGAGATTCGTAACAACCCAAACGGTTCTCTCTATGCAATCGAGGGCATAACCAGCCCAGACGGCAGAATCTTAGGCCGCATGGGACACCCCGACAGAATAAGCGACAACCTCTATAAAAACGTTGCCGGAAATTATAGCCAAAAAATATTTGAATCAGGCGTTAACTACTTTAAATAAATGGTGAAAGTGAAATAAAAAACAGTCCTTTAAGGGGCTGTTTTTTATCACTAAGGATTGCTAGCGTTTGTATTTCTTAAGCTATTTCCTTATTAGCATTGATCATATAAATTTTTATTGTAAAAAGTAAAATATGCCTTACCAAGATCTACAAAAATATCGTCTCTTTCCCAGTTAGGATAGGAGTTGAACACAATGGCACATTTCATGAAAAATAACCTCTTCTGCTATCAACCGAATTTGTTCATATTCTAAGAAATTAATTATACTATCTTGAATTTCTATATCAGCAACAAGAATTTTATTTAGCAATCTAAGTTTTACTTTATTCATTCCAATTTTGTCACTTGTGTCAACAATAATATCATTAATTGGTAATGAAACTTGCAACTCTGTTTTATATCTATCAATGTAGCTATTGTATTAGCCGTTCTAAATCTTTTTTTCTTTGGACAGGATTAATACCTCTCTTATATGTAATAAAGGCTTGGACATAATACGTATCATGATTTAACACTCCTAGAGATATGTTTTCATTCCAACGGGCAGTCCCTAAGGATTGCCCGTTTCTAATAAACATTATTGCTTCTCTAACGAATTTTTATAAAACTCTTTAAGCTTCTTCAAAGCCCTACCATGAATGGAAGACGGAGGATATTTTCCCTTTTCGTTCATTTCCCCCGCCTTTACCCCGGTTAGTATTTCTATCCCCTCATCCACATGCTCAATGGCATAAATGTGAAAAGCATCCTTTTCAACCGCCTCAACCACGGAATCCTTTAACGCTAAGTCGGCTACGTTCTGAATTGGAATGATGACGCCCTGGTTGCCGGTGAGACCTCTTTTTTCGCAAAGGTCGAAGAAGCCTTCAATTTTGTAGGTTACGCCGCCTATTGGCTGTATTTCGCCACGTTGGTTAATACTGCCCGTTACAGCGATTTCCTGATTTATCGGGGCTTCAGATAGGCTTGATAAAATGGCGTAAAGCTCAGTGCTAGAGGCGCTGTCTCCGTCGATTCCGCTGTAGTTTTGTTCAAAACAGATTCGGCAACTAAGCGAAAGAGGAAATTCCTGTGCGTATTTTTGACCTAAGTATCCGCTTAGAACTTGAACACCCTTTTCATGTATCGAGCCGCTCATTTTTGCTTCTTTTTCTATATTCACTATTCCAGATTTACCCATATAAGTTGTGGCTGTAATGCGGCTTGGTTTGGCGAAAATATAATCAAAAGCGTCAATAACGGCCAGTCCGTTTATCTGTCCAATCTTTCTGCCCACGGTAGCAATCATTATGGTGTTTTGCTCTATCATTTCCGTCAGTTTGTCTTCGTATATATTCACTCTGGAAATTTTTTCGTCTATAGCCTTCCGAACATGCCTGTCGCTTACAGATTCTGCATTATCCATATTTGCCCAAACATCAGCTTCAATCATTATATCAGCGATTTTATTAAGCTGAGCTGTCAACTTGTTTTTGCTTTCCGAGATTCTGGTGGAATATTCCAAAATCTTACATACCGCTCCCGAATCGAAAGGTAAAATTTTTGATTTATCTATAAAACGCTTTATAAAGCCGCAAATTTCAACCACATTTTTATTTGAATATTCCATTTCATAGTCAAAGATGGAATTTATTTTAAAAAGCTTCGGAAAATCGTCGTCATACTCATATAAAATATCATGGAGATAAGATGAACCAACAAGAATAATCTTTATAGAAAGGGGGCAAGGCTCCGGCTTTATACCGGACATGGCAACACCCGTCATATGCTCTCTGAGAGGCTCTATTACTATTTCCTTAGTTTTAATACACTTCTTTATTACTTCCCAAACAAGATGACCTGATAACACATCATTGGCGTTAAGTATGAGGAATCCGCCGTTAGCTCTGTGAAGAACTCCGGCTTTAATTTTCATGAAATCAGTTGTAAAGCTTCCATATTCGTTGTCATATTCAACTTCACCTGTAAGATTTGCATAGGTTGGATTATATTCAACAATAACCGGCGCACCGTCAAGCTTGCTATTATCAGTTAAAGCATTGACCTTATATTTAGAAAGGAAGTCGTCGCCGTTCTTTTTTGCAATCCACGGTACTAGTGCGGAAAGGCTCTCTTCTTCCTGATTGTCGTCCCCTATAAAGTCAACATAGTTTTCTAATATGTCCTCTTTAAGAAGGTTTAAATACTCCGTGACCCCTTCATTATCCTCATATTTTTCCATTAGCGGCGTAATATGCCTTCCAACAACAAAGAGGGCGGTTCTGTATTCCAGATTTTCCACGTCATCCTTTGTTATTTTTTCCTGTTCCTTGACCTTTGACATGACCTCAGCAGCTTTTTCCTGAATTATATCGGACTTTTGAGATATGACTGATTTTTCCTCTTCGGAAAGCTCCTCATACTGCTCTTCGGAAATCATCTCAGAATTTATTACGGGCATGAAATAAATACCTGTGGAAGTCAGTTTAACGCCGAATCCTCTGTCTTTAGCCTCTTTTGTAACATCGGCTATTAAGAGGTCGCATTTTTCTTTATAACATCCCACAATGCCATGTTTTTCGTCTTCAAATTCCTTTGACTGCATTTCTTTTGGTATCTCAACCAGAAGCATGGAAATAAAATCTTCAAGCTCTTGCTTAAAGACTGTGCCCTGCCCTGCTTTAAGCCTTAACAGCTTAGGCCGTTTTGGGTCTTTAAAATTATATATATAGCATAAATCGTCGGGTACAGGCATACTTTTTGCACAATTTCTGGCAAAAGCTTTAGCAAAGGACATCTTCCCTGTCCCCGGCTGTCCCGAAACATATATGTTGTATCCCTTATTTTTTATTCTAAGACCGAATTCAAGGGATTTTTCGGCTCTTTGTTGACCAACAATCCCCAAATAGGGCTCAATTTCATCAGTGGTTTTAAAAGGAATCTCCGAAACATGGCAAAATCTCCTGAGATCTTCCGCCTTTAATTTTACTGTCATAATCCCACCTCGTCCTGGTTATATTAGAGTTTTCCACATAATAATCGCATCTTCATGCGTATCTGTATAATAGTTTTTTCTAATTCCCTCTGGCTTAAAGCCGTTCTTTGTATAAAGCCTTTGAGCAGCTTCATTATTCATACGACACTCCAGCGTTATGCCTATCATTTCCTTTTCATAGGCAATACTAATAATTTTATCAAGAAGAAGCTGACCTATGCCACAGCGTCTTAACTCGGGATCAACGGCAATATTCGTAATATGTCCCTCGTTAATTATGTGCCACATACCGGCATAGCCGATAACTTTGGAATTTTCATCCACAGCCGAAAAATAAAGCGCAAGGTTATTTTCTAAAACCTCTTTTTCCAGAGCATCCTTACTCCACGGAACAGAAAAACATTGTTTTTCTATCTCATAAACCTCGTCAATATGACTAATTTCCATGGGGATTACTTTTGCCTGAATTTTCATTTTCAATCAACTGCCTTTCAGCCTGTGGAAGTCTTAAATAATAGGGAATTATTTCAGATGGGTTCAAAGTCCCGCCTTCTTTTGCAAGAATAATGGCGTATGCACCCACAGAAGCTGCCCGCTGCATATTGCAGCCCGGATGGGCAATATTAAAACCATTGTCTTTCAGTTTTTCCAGGTTCGGTGTTGTTCCGTCGCCCAAAAACAGAACTTCCTTGTCATAAATTTTCACTTTTTGCATACATTCATCTATATGACAGGCAAAATAGTCGCAAAGTCTTATGAGTCTGTCACCGTCATATTGATAAAAGCAGGAATAAACCTGATTCTGTCTGGCATCCATTATTGGGGCGATAATACAATCAGACCTGAATATATTATATGCTAAAGCGTCTAATGCTGAAACTGGTACTATTCTTTTCCCCGCGCCAAAGGCAAGGCCCTTAGCTGTGGCAACGCCTATTCTGATTCCGGTAAAAGAACCGGGACCTGTAGCGCAGGCTATATACTCCATGTCAGAAAGGGAAAGCCCCACAAATTTCAGCATGTTATCAATCATGGGCATAATCGTCTGGGAATGGGTTTTTTGAAAGTTCGTAGAAAACTCGGCGAGAGTTTTATGCTCGTCTACAATGGCACAGGAGGCGACAAGTCCCGTGGTATCTATTGCTAAAATCATTGCTTTATCCCCTTAACAACTATTTTTCGATAGTTTTCATGCTTTAAATAATCTTTTTCAATATATACTTTAATTGCGTCTTGCGGCAAAATTTCTTCAATTAAATCTGCCCATTCAATTAAACAGCAGCCGCCTGCCGAAATATACTCGTCATAGCCCGTATCAAACATTTCGTCTATGGAGTTGATTCTATATACGTCAAAATGATAAAAAGGGATTCTCCCAGAATATTCGTTAACAATAGCGAAGGTGGGGCTTGTTACATCTTCTGTAACTGAAAGACCCTTTGCGAAACCTTTTGCAAAGGCGGTTTTCCCAACACCAAGATCGCCGTAAAGACAAAAAACGCTGTTGGATTCAGCGGATTTTCCAAGGCTTAAACCTAATTCGTATGTTTGTATTTCGTTTTCTGAAATAAAGACCATAGTATATCCTCATAAGTTTTCCCATATTTATGCGCTTTAGGCAGACAAATATAATACTAACATAGCAGAATAAAATTATCAAATAAAAATTTATTTATCTGGACTTCAAGAGGATTTCATATTGACAGGGGCATTTTGGTGTATTATAATATGAGCCATGCGGATATGGCGGAACTGGCAGACGCGTAAGATTCAGATTCTTATGAGGAGTCCCTCGTGCAGGTTCAAGTCCTGTTATCCGCATTTTTGTGTATACTTTATTCCAATTTAAATTAAAGAAGTAGGAGTGAAAGAGTTTGTCGGGAGCAATAATATCGTTTTTTCAGCAGTTTAACATACCTTCTGAGTTGATTGTCTTTTTTATTTCAATGCTTCCTATTCTTGAGCTAAGAGCCGGTATTATTGCCGCCGCTTTCCTAAACATCCCCATTTTGAGAGCAATAATAGTTTGCTTTCTCGGAAATATACTACCCATCCCGTTCATTTTATTATTTATTAAAAAAATATTTGCTCTGATGCGAACCCATAAAATCTTTCCAAAGCTTGTTGACCGCCTTGAAAAACTGGGTTCAAAAAAGAGTGAGTCCATTAAAAAAAAGCAGACTCTTGGCCTGCTTTTATTTGTTGCGATACCGCTGCCCGGAACAGGCGCATGGACAGGAGCTCTTGCTGCCTCACTTATGGATTTACCTGTTTTGAAATCTTTTTTAACAATAGTTATGGGTGTTTTAGGTGCCGAGACCATTATGCTGACCCTTACATATCTTTTGCCTGATATATTTGGTAAGCTTTTTGGGTTTACATTCAGGTAAATACAAAAGACTTCTTGCAAAGCCTGAATCAATTTTGTAGGGGCGAACTATGTTTGCCCGCGCAACCTCTTACGCGGATTAATGGCAAACAAAGGGGCTGTCATACTGGGTATTGCAAGAAGCTCAATGATACATTTTAAGGGGAGTTTGTATGACAAATAGTTTATTCTCTTTTTATTCTGTTTGCATAATGCTGATTTCGGCAGTTATATTTATTATGTCACAGTTGGACAAGGCTCACCGGAAAAC
>CAYLSP010000040.1:4283-9287 GCA_964385935.1 uncultured Defluviitaleaceae bacterium | reverse complement strand
ATAAAAATGAATTAACCGGATTAAACATCATCATAAAAAATCGGTTTTTCTTTCCATATCCATTTCTAAGACTTATATTTGACGAAAGGCAGAGAACATTATTCGGGCTCAAAAACACAATAATTTCGCTAGACTCATTTCAGGAACAAACCATACGGCTAGAAATTAAAAGTAAGTTCAGGGGAGAATACCGAGTTTGTATTTCAAAAATCGAAGCCTATGATTTTCTGGGGATATTTAAATTTTCACAAACGCCTAAAAATCATATAGATTTTACCGTTTTTCCGATTATTAAAGAAGTCTCTGAATTTTCTCATTCCTCGGGAGGATTTGTAGAATCATCTGGGAAAAAAATCCCCTTTTCAGACGATTACTCTTCAATTTCAGATATTAGAAAATATCAGGACACAGACGGCATGAGAAGGATTCACTGGAAAATTTCAGCTAAAAAAAATGAGATTATGGTGAAACTGTTTGAGAATATTACAGGAAATTCTGCTATTATTCTCTTAGACCTGAACTCAGTTTCAGGCGGGCTATTAGAGTCTCTTGAACTGGAGGATAAAATAATTGAATATGCCGTTTCTGTCACTAACGCCCTTATCACTTCAGGAACAGGCGTCAACCTTTATTTCGGTAACGAGAATTGTGTTAAGCTAAGCTGCATGGACGAAAGCGAGTTCGGGCTATTCTTTGACGTTTTAGCCAAGGTATCATTTGAACCCCAATCGAATTTCAATAACTTAATTACTTTTTGCCAAAATGATGTTCTGGGCAATGAATCACAGGCAAAAACAAACTACATTGTTCTTACCCACACGTGTACGGAAGAAATGATAAACAGCTTATTGGCTATGGCTGAAAAAAATAATATTATCCTGTTCTATTTCCCAAAAGACGGAGAAAACTACGAGCCACTCGCCGAATCTCTGAATTCGGCAGGAATAACAGTTTTTATAAGGGTGTGATTTCTTTGACAAGAGAGAAAATAATTTATTTCATAGCATACATATTTTTTGGACTAACTATATGTCTGCCCTTGACAATGAGCGTTATATCAAATACATTAATTCAACTGCCGCTGGCTCAGGTGGCAGGACTTGTTCTTATTTTTCTGACACTCTTTTTCTTTATAACCACGAACAAAGTTACGATTATAGGCTCTTCAATATTCATAACAGTGCTGGCTCTTGTCATTTATCTGGATTACTGCCTTTCAAAACCAAAGGACAGTTTTGTCTATTCAGTTATCAACTTTTTTAACGGCGCGTATCAGGCAGTTTTGGGCTATATCCCATACAGTCAGGACTACAGCATTGTTCTTGTGGCTCTAATTGTCCTTATGTTATCTCTATACTTCTGTATATTTTACAAAGTGATTTTCTCATATTTCGCTCTGCTTGTTGCCGGAATAGGAGTTTATGCAATAAATATCCTAACCGGCTTTTTCGTAGCGGACATTCATTTTTTCATTTTCTTAATTGCAATACTTGCGCTGTTTTTGAGACAGCTTAATATCTCAGGCAACAAAAAAAGCGGAAAAAATGGGAAAAGCATTGTTTATTCCCTTATTGTAACGCCGGTTTGCATTATGTGCGTTTTCACGGCGGGATTTATGCCTATACCGGGACAGAAGGACTTAGGTCTTCTAAGAGAAGCTCTCAGCAAACCTTATGAAGTCATGTCCGACGTTCTATACCTTGCCTTTAATCCGAAATATTTCATGTTCCAGACCACTGGCTTTTCAGGCGGCGCAAAAACTTCTCTGGGCGGCAATGTCCTTCAAAATGACGCCTATGTAATGAACGTAACAACGGATTCCCCTGTTTATTTGACAGGAGATATAAAAACCATCTACAACGGGCAGGATTGGGGCAAGACTAACGTAAGCCAATTAAGCGATCTTACGCCCATTGACAAAACAAGTCCAAACCTTGATTCGTTGGAGCATTTCTTTGGTCTTTCAATTTCACTTAGCCTGCTAAGTGCTAAAGGTAGCGCAAAAAGGACTTCAGAAAATACTATGCTTGACTTTAAAAACGTGAAGTTAGATCTCTCTTCAAGCATAGCATATCCTCAGATGTTTGTAGAAGGCAGACCATATCTTATGGAACCAACCGTTAATGTCTTTGCTAAGAAAAAATTATCTGTCAACGTGGGAATAAAAAGAACATTTTCCATGTTCGTGCCAACAACCATTGATAGCATAAATTATGACGGAAACGTTTTGTTAAAAGACGATGGAGCAACCGTTTCTAACGAACTTATAAAAACAAACGGGGGCTATGACATAGAGTATTTTGACTTCCAAGATGATGAATTTTTCGATCCTGATTACTTTTTAAAGAGTAACGGAATTTATAAATCACTTCAAGAAGATATGAAAATACACCCATACCTTTATTTCGACGGATTTAAAATAGACGGACGCCCATATTATTATAAAGACCTTCTTCCCGAACTTATAAATTATTCTGACTATGTGTATGAAAATTATCTGAATCTGCCCGAGAATCTTCCAAGCCGCGTAAGAGATTTGGCAGAAGGAATAACTGGGGCAGAAACAACAGATTATCAGAAGCTTCTGGCTATTCAGGAGTATCTTAAAAATTATGAATACACCCTGTCCCCCGGTGCTTTGCCGCCTGACGCTGATTTTGTTGACCATTTCCTTTTTGAAGGACAAAAGGGATACTGCACATATTTTGCTTCGGCCTTTGCCGTTTTGGCGCGCTGTGTAGGAATACCCACAAGGTATATGGAAGGTTTTACAATAGCGGGCGACGACGTTTCAGAAGGCACATATTTAGTTACAAACAAAATGGCTCATTCGTGGCCGGAAGCTTATTTGGAGGGTTATGGCTGGATTTTATTGGATCCCACTCCCTCAGACGCTATCGGAAACTATGAACCCCAGGTTACAGAAGCCTTTAATTATGGGAACATGCCAATGGACAGGCAAATTAACGAGTATATGAATCCGGCCAGAGATAATGGCAATGAGCCATCGCCAACCAATCGACCGAGTACTGGCGGAACAAACAAAATCTACACTCCTAAATCCCTTTGGTTTTACATGAGGCTCACAGGACTAATATGCGCGGTTGCGTTCCTGATATATATGCTGATTTATTCTCTTGTTAAAAAGAGCCGTCTTAAAATGGCGGAAAAGGCCGGATATGACCAGCTTGCCTTATATTATTTTAATGAGTTTTACCGTTACTTGATATTTTTCGGTGATAAGCGAGAGGATTGGGAAACCCTAATTCAATACGGCAGAAGACTTTCAAACCGTGAGTTATATAAGCATAGCACATTCAGAGCTATCGAAGACCCGGAATATATGCTGAAAGTAACAGAAATAGTCTCAAAGGCTTCATATAGCGGAAAAAATCTCACAAAAGAAGATGTTAGAGTCATTATGAACGCCTATGACCTTTTGAGAAAAAAATATATTTTTAGTACAGGTTTTGTTAAACGGATTTATTTTAGCTACGTTTTAAGGAGTGTATATTAATGTACTTAAAAAGGCTTGAAATACAAGGCTTCAAGTCCTTTCCCGAAAAAATCCGTCTGGAGTTTCATAAGGGGATTACCGCCGTTGTGGGACCCAACGGAAGCGGAAAAAGTAATATTTCGGACGCTTTAAGGTGGGTTCTTGGCGAACAGAGCGCAAAAAGCCTTAGGGGCGCAAAAATGGAGGACATAATTTTTGCCGGGACGCAGAACAGAAAGCCTCTCTCCTTTGCAGAAGTTTCTATGGTTGTGGATAATTCTGATAAAAAGCTTAAAGTGGATTTTGAAGAAGTTATCATAACCAGAAAAGTCTATCGTTCAGGGGAAAGCCTGTTTTTAATAAACGGCGCGACATGCCGACTAAAAGACATTCACGAGCTTTTCCTAGACACAGGCATCGGCAAGGAAGGTTATTCAATAATTGGTCAGGGCAGAATCGAAAGCATTTTATCAGCAAAATCCGAGGACAGGCGGCTTTTATTTGAAGAAGCTGCCGGAATTGTAAAATATAAATACAGAAAAATCGAAGCTGAAAATAAGCTTGAGCGCGAGAAACAAAATTTAATTAGAATTAACGATATAATTTTTGAAATTGAATCACAGCTTCCGTCTCTTAAAATTCAGGCTGAAACGGCAGAAGAATATTTAAAATTATCAGAACGTCAGAAAATCCTTGATATAAACATATTTATTCTTCAAGTAAATGAAATCGAAGAAAATATTTCGGGATTAAAGCATAGTATTGAGGAGTTAAAAAATAAAATTGCCGAAACGGAAAATCAGAGTGGGGATTGCAAAAAAACTATTGAGGGCTTGAAAGCTCTTGCAGATGAATTGACTGAAAAGGACGAATTAAAAAAGGACGAGCTTCTTGAAAAGAGAGTTTTGCTTGAGCAAAAGCAAAACAGCATAAAATTATCTCTACAATCCATTGAACATATGGAGAGCGATATATTACGCCTTCAAAAAGAAATTATGTCCTCAGACGAAGCTGTTTCTTCTAAAAATGCCGCCATTGAAAAATTATCTGCCCAAAAACAGGCACTTACACTCTCCATTTTAGAAAAAAACCAGGAAATAGTGGAGAAACAGAGCGAGTTTGAGGAAGTAAACAGTTCTCTTTCAAAAATGGAAACTCAGATGGATTCATATTCCACAAAGCATATTGAAAACCTGAGGAAGACAACGGAACTTAAAGGCGCACATGAAAGACTTTCCGCTTTTTATGAGCAGATAGAAAACAGAAACGAACAGGTTATTGAAGAAAAGTGCTTGGCTGAAAGCCGGTTTAGTGATAAAACCGTTCAAATTCAGGTATATGAAAAAAAGCTTGGAGAATGTCTTTCAAAAATTGAGGAATTAAATGAAGAACTGAGACAGCTTCAACAAGAGCGGGCCGGTTTTGATGCAGAAATTTCAGGTCTTAAACAACAGCTTGATGATTCCAGAGGGAAAATAAAGTCTGATAGGGAACGCTTGAAGCTTCTT
>CAYLSP010000040.1:0-4273 GCA_964385935.1 uncultured Defluviitaleaceae bacterium | reverse complement strand
CGAGCTTATGGACAGCTTTGAAGGCTATAACAAAGCTGTCAGAGCTGTTTTGATGCAAAAAAACAAGACGATGCCGGGGATTTTCGGTGCAGTTGGCGAACTCATATCAGTTTCTGAAAAATATGAAACGGCTATAGAAATTGCCTTGGGTGTAAGCGTTCAAAACATAATAACAGACAATGAGGAATCAGCCAAAGCCGCCATTTCATACCTCAAAGAAAAAAGAGAAGGCAGAGCAACATTTTTGCCCCTTTCAGTTATAACTGCCCGAACCCTTAACGACTTTGAAAGCCGTATTTTAAAAGAAAACGGTGTTATCGGCACGGGTGAAAGCCTTATAAAATTCGATAACAAGTTTCGACCCGTCATTTCGAGTTTACTTGGCAGGGTTATTGTTGTTGAAAATATCGATATTGCCGTGGATTTATCGAAAAAATACAGCAACCAGAAGGGGTTGCGTCTTGTTACGCTAGAGGGCGATTTAATCATACCGGGCGGTGCAATAACAGGAGGAAGTATACAAAAATCCACAACGAATATTTTGAGCCGGAAAAGAGAGATTGAAAGCCTTGAACAGGAACTAAATCACCTTTACATAATGGTTGATAAATGGGAAAAAGAGCTTGAAAAGTCGAAAGTCAACAGAGGAATCGTGTTCAAGCTCATTGACGAAAACACAGGGAACCTTCAAAATCTTGAAATAGAAAAAGCTTCAATAACTCTGTCAATGAATCAGGCAAAGGAAGAATTAAAAATTTTATCCGACCGCAAGCATGATTTAGAGATTGAAGCAAGGCAAATAAACGAGCAAATCGCCGATACAAACAAAAACATGAGAGAAATTATTGAGAATATTAAGGTGATTGAAAATGAGATTTCTGAGCTTGCCAACAGCGTTAATGAGGAACAGAAATCCATTCAAAAGGCGCGGGAGGAAAGAGACGAAAAAACCGGTGTCTTGACAAATTTAAAGATTGAGTTTTCAAAGCTTAATCAGTCTCAGGAAACAGTCTCTGAAAATATTGACAGGCTTAATTCAGAGATAAATAAGCTAAAGCTTCAAAGGGGAAAATCCGTTTTAGAAATTGATTCGTTATCGGCTTTAATTGAAGATAAACGAGCAGGGATTGCTTCTTATAATTATGAAATGGATAAAATCTCTGACGAGATGAAAAATATTGAGGTGGAGATTACTGCTATTTTTAGTGAAAAAACTCAAAACTTTGAAAAGATTTCATCATATGAGAAAAAGTACAATATGCTTTCAAAGCAAATATCTGAATTAAATATGGAGTTTAACCGGCTGGAAATTAAACAGGAGCAGTCCAGTCAGGATAATTTGCGCCTTTATGAAGAAATGTGGGATAAATATGAGATAACCTACCGAAAAGCTCTGGAATATGAGCGGCTTAGCGGAGGTCTCGAACAATTAAAAACTGAGTTAAAAAATATTGTTGTGAAAATAAGAGCCTTGGGGCCTGTTAATACTGCCGCTTTGTCGGAGTATACTGCCGTTAAAGAAAGATTCGACTTTTTATCAATACAGCGCAGCGATATCCTCTCCGCGGAAGAAAAACTTAAAAAAATGATTGACGAACTTAGAAAGTTTATGGAAAATCAGTTTGAAAGCAGGTTGAAGCTGATATCCGAGAACTTCGGAATCGTATTCAGAGAAATGTTCGGCGGTGGAACGGCATATTTAAAGCTTTCTGATGAAAATAATATTTTGGAATCGGGCATTGATATAATCTCTCAACCACCCGGGAAAAATCTTCAAAACATGCTGTTGTTTTCGGGCGGGGAAAGGGCACTCACTGCCATTGCTCTGCTGTTCGGAATTCTTAGAATGAAACCGTCCCCCTTCTGCGTCTTAGACGAAATCGAGGCGGCACTTGATGACGCAAATGTCACCCGCTTTGCAAATTATTTAAAAAACTTTGCTTTTGACACTCAATTTATTATAATAACACACAGGAAAGGCACAATGGAATGCGCGGACAGTCTTTATGGTGTGACGATGCAGGAGCACGGCGTATCTAAGCTTGTCAGCGTTAAACTAACTGACCAAAATTTTACCGGAGAGGCGGAAGTTAATGGAAAAGGAAAGGAAAGGCTTCTTTAAAAAGATTTTTCAGGGGCTTGAAAAAACCAGAAATACAATCATGAGCGGTGTTGACAATGTTTTAAAAAACTTTGTCAAAATAGATGAGGAGCTTTTTGAAGAACTTGAAGAAGCACTGATATTATCCGATATCGGCGCGAATACGTCGGTTGAAATTATTGAAAAGCTCAGGGATTTAGTTAAGACAAGGCGCGTTACCGACGGAAATGAAGTTAAGGAGTTAATTAAAGAAATTATCGCCGATATTTTGAGGGATGAAGGTGAACTGGAGCTTCCGAGCCCTTCTGTCATACTTGTAATCGGCGTTAACGGCGTTGGAAAAACAACCACAATTGGAAAACTGGCTTCAAATTATAAGGCTGAGGGAAAAAACGTTATTCTGGCAGCCGCCGATACTTTTAGAGCCGCCGCCATTGACCAGCTAGAAATTTGGGGAAGGCGTTCCGATATCCCGGTTATTAAACAACAGGAAAATTCTGACCCGGCGGCAGTTGTCTTTGACGCGGTTAAAGCCGCAAAGGCCAGAAAAGCCGACATCCTGATTTGTGACACTGCCGGAAGACTTCATAATAAGAAAAATTTAATGGAAGAACTGAAAAAAATATCAAGAGTGATTTCAAGGGAATATCCGGAAGCCCATGTGGAAACTTTTATAGTCCTTGACGCAACAACCGGTCAAAACGCCCTTTCACAGGTTTCTGTCTTTAAGGAATCAGCAGATATAACGGGTATCGTCCTAACGAAACTGGACGGAACCGCAAAGGGCGGTATCATTATCCCTATTAAAAATGAATTAAAAATCCCGGTAAGATTTGTGGGCGTAGGAGAGGGAATTACAGATTTGCAGCCGTTCGTTGCAGAGGATTTCGCCGCCGCGTTATTCCCTAATGAAGAGAAGCAGGATATTTAACCATCAAAATTCTAAGCACCGACTCGTCAAGCCTTTCAACGGATATTTCGCCGCTTTCCACTGCGGTTTTTACCGCCAGAAAGGCTTCTTCGGGATTTTGCGGCATAAGGAGCATATCTATTCCGGCTTCAAGGCATTTTATCGCCGTTTCACCTGAGGTGTAATAATTCACTACCGCGCCCATATCAAGAGCGTCGGTTATAATTAGACCGTCAAATTTTAGCTTTTCCCTCAATATATCTTTCAGCAAAAAGCTCTGAAAAATTGCCGGTAAGTCGTTTCCTGTGACATTCGGCGTTGCAATATGCCCCACCATGACAGCAGTTGCGCCCGCGTCAATTCCCGCTTTAAAGGGCACTAATTCCTTTGACAAGAGCCTCTCTAAATCGTGGTCAACATAGACAAAACCATCGTGTGAATCGGTATGGGTATCACCATGCCCCGGAAAATGCTTTACAGAGGTGTGGATTCCCTCTTGTTCTAAAACACGGACGAAATCCGCAACTGCCACGCCTGCAACATTTTCGTCGCTGGAAAATGCCCGGTCTCCTATAACAGTATTTTTCGGATTCGTATTAATGTCCGCAACAGGCGCAAAATCAAAGTTAAACCCTAAATCCTTTAAATAAGCGGCTATTTCAGACGCGTAAACGGACACTTCCTCAGGCTTCATTTTTCCGGCTGACGGGATTTTCGGCAAGTCGAGAGCGGAGGTTCTAACAACTTTTCCACCCTCTTCGTCAATTCCAACGAATAAACCTATGTTAGAAAGTGCCTTTAAATCGGTTATAAGCTTTTTGGTCTGAGACGCTGATGTGATGTTTTCAGAAAACAATATAACGCCGCCCGGTTTATATTTCATCATAAACGCTTCTATTTCTTCATTCATAACAGTGTGGTTGCTGTATTTATTTCTACGAAACGCCACGAAAAATAACTGACCGATTTTTTCTTCTAAGGTCATTTCGGATAGAAGCTGTTGGGCTTTAGAAAGAGGTTCTGGTGTTGGCTCAGGAGTTTTTTGAGGCTCTTTTGAAGGAGTTACCGTTACATCAGGAGAACTGAACGCAGGAGCGCTTTCAATTTCCGGCGTTTCTGACAGTGCAATTGAGTTTGTACACCCGCATATTATAAACGCCATAAATATTATTAATATCTTTTTCATATTTACTCCTAATCATTTTATGATAAAATCTTAAAAGGTACAAGTTGATGATAGCATAATAGCAACTGAGATACCA
>CAYLSP010000039.1:0-9315 GCA_964385935.1 uncultured Defluviitaleaceae bacterium | reverse complement strand
CTGCTTTTCTGCCGCGCAAAAATGACTTGTGGCGCAGGCTATAACGTTTTCTGCAAATCCTCCATCTAAAATCATTGCGGCTAGAGACATGCCCTCACCTATAGCGGAACAGGCGCTGAACAGACCAAGAAAAGGCCTTCCTGTATCCTTTATTCCAAAGGTCGAGCTAATATTTTGATTCAAAATATCCCCCGCCATAATATAATCAATATCATCAAATAAAAGCCCGCTTTTTTCCACCAAAAGTGAAATAGCGTCCTTTAATATGATGCTTTCGGCCTTTTCCCAAGTATCCTGTCCTGACAGAATATCAGACAGAACCCTGTCGAAATAATGAGCTAAAGGGCCTTCACCCTCTTTTGGGCCGACTATGGAAGAGGTTTCTTTGATAGAAATTTTGTTGTTAAATTTTACGCTTTGTTTTCCTATGTTTGCCATTTTGTCCTCCCGGGGTTAATTTTCTCGTATTTGCTGTCACGTAGGAAGCTTATTTTGAAAAGTAATATATAAGCCCAATTATAACTGAGGTCAGAGTTCCATAAACAATAACAGGTCCGGCTATTAAAAACATTTTAGCACCCACGCCGAAAATATAACCTTCCTTCTTGAACTCGATTGCGGGGGCTGTCATGGAGTTTGAAAATCCAGTTATTGGTACGATTGAACCCGCTCCCGCATACTTTCCGATTTTTTCATAAAGCCCCAACCCTGTTAATAAAGAGGCCAAAAATACCAGAATAATAGACGTTCCCATTGCCCTTTCACCTGTAGACAGGTCGTAATAAGACAGCATATTGCTTATTGCCTGCCCGATTATACAAATGCCTCCACCAACAACAAACGCTTTTATACAGTTAGAAACAGTTCGGGTCTTAGGTGAGGCCTTTTTAACCATTTTCTTAAATTCGTCGTTGCTTATCTTTTTTGATACGTCATATTGATCCATTTTGCCCTCCATTAAAAATGATAAAATCCTGGTATAAAGAAATAGAGTATAGAGCCTAGCATCTTCCCTATTGCTAATGATAGAATAAATAACGCAAGACCTTTTTGTATTCTTGTACGTCTTGCTAATATGGGAATAACGTTTAAAACCTCCGCAAGGCAGATGGCAAGGCATCCATAAAAAATACCAATACATAATGAATAAACTATGGCGAATATTTTACCAACGGGAATGTGCATGTAAAAAATCATTGTCAGTGCGCCGAATATTCCGCCGAAAATTATAGCTTCTTCATAAATCACAATATAATCCACAGTCTTTGTTTTTTGCGCAAGCCGAGGAACTATGCCGATTATGGCGATAAAGGCGAATACGGCGCTTGAAATTACAATTCCGCCGCTGAAGCCGTATATTGCTAAGCAGATGTTTTTAAATAGCTCAATTATTACCACCTTCCTTCTTTTCTTTTTCCAAGGTTTTCTCCGTTTCTAGAATATTTATTACAGTTTCTGTAACATCCGTTTCATACATGGCCATTTCTACTTGAATGGGCGTAGGGTCGTTGGTCATTTTCTTGCCTACGAAGTGGTTGAAAAATACAATTATGCCTACCGCTAAACCGATGGAATAGGGCAAGTCGATTATCATTGGGTTATCGACTTTTTCATTGAAGAAAATATAATAATAATTTTTAAATGCTTCCGGAATTTGTGCATCTGAATGAAAACTCATTATAGCAGTTGCCGAACCGGCAAATAATATAACACAGACAAAAGCTATTTTCAAAAACTGGAATATTTTATTCCCCTTGTTTTTTTCGGGGGCATAGTCAATGACAATATCCTTTTCGCCTACATTTGTTACAGTCTCGTTTGGATATCTTTTTAAAATTTTTGTAATAACATCAAGAGATGAGAGCAAATAATTAGTGTTTTTATCTTTAGAGGGAATCTCTAAAACTTTTAAATTCTCTACTTGTTTCATGATTCCTTGTTCAGCGAAAACCTCAGCCACGTCCTTTACAAATACTTCGGTTGTAGCGGCAATTTTTGCCTTTTTCATAGGTTTAATATATATCAAGCACACACCTCCAATGGGGTTAAATATTAAATTAAGTTAGCATTGGTTAATTCTATATTATTTCTTTATTCAGCCTTATTATGCAAAATTCAACAAAAAAAAGACGTTGAATACGTCTCAATAAGCGTAGGCGGACACAGTTCGCCCCTACTTGTGGTAAGGTTCGTTATTAATTATTTTAAAGGAACGGTAAATTTGTTCTAGTAAAATAACTCTCATTAGCTGGTGTGGAAATGTTAAATCGGAAAAACTTAATTTGTATTTACATTCATTAATGACTTTTTGCGAGAGCCCCAAAGAACCTCCGATTATAAAGACTATTTCTGAAAAGCCTGATAGAGCAATCTGGCTTATCTTTTTTGAAAGAGCCACAGAATCGGGCTTTTCTCCTTTTATTTCCAAGGCTATGGGATAGGAATAGGGCGGAATCTTTGACAAAATACGGATTCCCTCCTCATTTTTTATTTTTTCTTCCTCCAAAGCCGACATGTTTTGAGGGGCTTTCTCGTCCTGTAATTCTATAATGTTAATTATACTATAGCGGCTGATTCTTTTTAGATATTCCCTACAGGCATCAACCAAGTAAGTTTCCTTTAGTTTTCCGACACAAATGACAGTAATTTTCATACGCCTAAAAATTTTGCCTCTCCAATATTGATTTTCGCATTATCTGAAGTAACTTCAACTATTTTTTTACAAATGCTCTCACAGAACTCTTTTTTTATAAAAAAGTCGATTTTAACCTGTTCCGTAAAGTCAGTGGTTTCAATTATCCCGCCGTTTTGTAATATTAAATATTCCACTTTACCATGAAGGTTATAGCTTGTGACAACGGATATTTTTGTATGTTCGGAATAGGTGATTATCCCTGCTGATAAGACGGCATCTTTTGCGGCTTGACCATAACACCTGACAAGTCCGCCTGTTCCAAGGAGAGTTCCGCCAAAATATCTTGTCACGACAACTATGATATTTCTTAAATTATTCTTTTCCCCGGAAATAATCTCCATAATAGGCGCGCCGCCTGTGCCAGATGGTTCGCCGTCGTCTGAAAACTTTAGAATCTCCTTTTCAATCCCTAGCCTATAGCAATAAACATTGTGCCCCGCGTCAAAATGCTTTTTCCTGATTGAAGTTAAAATTTCTTTCGCCTGTTCCTCACTTTCGCAGGGGGCGGCGTAACCTATAAATCGTGATTTTTTTTCAATTACCTCAGAATTTCCCTCTTTTTTTACAGAATTATACACCATAATTATTCTCCGTCAATCCAAAATTTTGTTCTTCCAACAGCCTTGTTCCAGCCTTTTATATAAGTACTTCTGGTTTCACTACGCATGTTGGGGTTAAAAGTTCTTTCGATAAGCGAAAGCCTTTCTATCTCTCTTTTACTGTTCCAGAAGCCAACGGCAAGACCAGCAAGTGATGCCGCTCCTAAAGCAGTTGTTTCTCTTATTTTTGGCCTTATTGTATCTTTTTGCAGAATATCTGCCTGAAATTGCATTAAGAAGTTATTTGCAGATGCCCCTCCGTCCACTTTCAGGCTTTTAAAGGATATGCCGGTGTCCGCTTCCATTGCGTCCAGAACGTCCTTTGTCTGATATGCGATAGATTCAAGGGCGGCGCGTATTATATGGTTGCGCTTTGTTCCTCTTGTTAAGCCGAAAATCGCGCCTCGGGCGTACATGTCCCAATGTGGCGCTCCCAGTCCGGTGAATGCCGGAACTACATAAACCCCGCCGTTATCTCTGACTTTTAAGGCATAATATTCAGAATCCTGAGCCTCTGAAACAAAGCGAAGCTCATCCCTAAGCCACTGTATAACAGCGCCGCCTACAAAAACACTGCCTTCAAGAGCATACTGAACCTTATCGCCTATGCCGATGGCAATAGTCGAAATAAGACCGTTATGCGATCTAAAAATTTTATCGCCGGTATTCATAAGTAGGAAACAGCCTGTCCCATAAGTGTTTTTTGCGTCCCCTTTATTAAAGCAGTTTTGACCAAAAAGAGCAGCATGTTGGTCTCCCGCGGCCCCCGCAATGGGAATCATTTCACCGAAAAGGTTATAGTGACCGTATACCTCAGAAGAGCTTACGACCTTTGGAAGCATTTTTTCGGGGATGTCAAGCTCTTTTAAAATTGCGCCGTCCCATTGCAAAGTGTTTATGTTATAAAGCATTGTTCTTGAAGCGTTGGTATAGTCAGTGACATGGGCTTGTCCGCCTGTCATTTTCCAAATAAGCCATGAATCCACTGTGCCGAAAAGCACGTCTCCATTTTCAGCTTTTTGTCTAACCTCCGGTACATTGTCCAGAATCCACTTGATTTTTGTTGCGCTGAAATATGCGTCAACAATAAGCCCTGTGGATTGGCGTATGTATGGGGCAAAGCCTTTTACTTTCAAATTTTCACAAATGGAGGAGGTTCGCCTGCATTGCCAAACAATGGCGTTATAAACAGGCAAGCCTGTCCTTCTGTCCCATAATATGGTGGTTTCCCTTTGGTTTGTTATGCCTATGGCGGCAATTTCCTTCGGGCTTATATTAGTTCTTGCGATAACTTCTGAAAGCACTCCTAATTGGCTTGAATAAATTTCCATGGGGTCATGTTCTACATAGCCGGGTTTTGGGTATATTTGTCTAAAATCTTTTTGTGCCGTTGCAACGATGCTTTGTTGTTTGTCAAAAATTATTGCCCGTGAGCTAGTTGTGCCCTGATCCAATGCTATAACGTATTTTCCCATTTGCTCCATTCTCCTGCATCATAATTATTTACTCTATCGTAACATAGACAAAAATTGTTGACAAGTTTTTTGTTTTCACGGCATACCTTTTATATATACAACTAATATCAGAAGGAGTAAGCTATGGCAGATGAAAAAAAATCCGTTTATAAGCATAAAGTAATAATTGAGCAAAGGGAGAGAGCAGCACTTCAGGGTGTAATTGACGTGGTTTCTTTTGATGAAGAGACAATTATCGGGGAAACAGAACTTGGAATAATTATTATCAGGGGAATGAACCTTCATGTTAACAGGCTTAATCTTGACAGCGGGGAACTGGATATTGACGGTGAAATCTACAGTGTAACCTATGAGGATCAGGCCGCATATGGCAAAGGAAAATCATCCTTTTTCAGCAAGATGTTTAAATAAGGGGGTAAAACATGATTTTATCTCTGACAGGGCAAGCCCGGCTTTTTTTAGCCACCGTAATTATAGGGTTTTGTATTGGCGCAATTTATGATTTGTTAAGGGTTTTCAGAATAATTGTGCCTCATAAAAACTTTTTAGTACAACTGGAGGATTTGTTTTACTGGATTTTCGTAACAGGTCTTATGTTCTATGTTATGCTTAATAAAAATTATGGGGAAATAAGGGCGTTTTCAATTGTGGGCGCGCTTCTTGGAATGACTGTTTATTTTCTCACGGTAAGTAAAATCTTAATAAAAATTGTTGTGGCTGTCGTAAGATTCATTTTAAAAATAATTGAAACAATGATACGGATTATTTTATTTCCGCTGCGCCTGATTTATAATCTTTTTAAAACTCCCGCGCTATATTGTCAAAGTAAGATAAAACTAGCCTTAAAATCTGTAAAAAAACTATTGCACAAAACAAGAAACTATGCCAAAATAAAAAAGCAGACTGCTGTCCGCGACATTAAAATTATCGTTAAGAAAAAATAAAAGGTCTGGTTTTATGGAGAAAAAGAAGTCGAGGCTAAAATTTAAATTACAATTAGGGGCGCTTGCTGTAATCATCCTGGTTTTTGCCGGGGTTTTTTATACAGGCGCAAAAACAATATCCGCCATTGAGCTGGAAAAACAACAGGTTCAGAAAGAGATTGATAAATGCCGGAGTAGTATTTCTGAGCTTGAAAAAGAAAAAAATCTCCTGGAAACAGACGCATATGTGGAAAAAATCGCAAGGGACGAGCTTGGTCTCATTAAAGAAAACGAAATCATATTTAAAATAAAATAGCGGAGATGAATTTTATTGTCTTTTCCGGATAAAAACAGCATCAACATTGTGGGTGCAACAGAGAACAACCTGAAAAATATTTCCTTGCAAATACCAAAGAATAAAATAATTGCTTTTACAGGCGTATCTGGGTCGGGAAAATCTTCTCTGGCTCTTGATACAATAGCCGCCCGTTCACGTCGGGAACTGAACGAAACATTTCCTAGTTTTGTGCAGCAATATCTTCCAAAATACGGCCGCCCTCATGTAGAGCGGATCGAGAATCTTCCTATAGCCATAGTCATTGATCAACGAAAGCCCGCCCCAAACGCCCGCTCAACAGTGGGGACTTATACGGACATTTACTCTCTGCTGAGGCTCTTATTTTCGCGTGTTGGAAAGCCTTTTGTCGGCTATTCAGATACATTTTCGTTTAATCATCCACAGGGGAGCTGCCCCAGATGTCACGGTCTCGGAGAAGTTGACGAACTGGACGTTCACAAATTAGTTGACTTTAATAAATCCCTTAACGAAGAAGGGGTTATTCATTATGTGGCTTTTGAACCGGGGTTATGGCGTTGGAAACGTTATGCCTACAGCGGTCTTTTTGACCTGGATAAAAAAATAAAAGACTATTCTAAGGAGGAACTGGATTTATTTCTTTATTCTCCTCAGATTAAACTGAAAAACCCTCCTTCTAACTGGCCGAAAAGTGCTAAATTTGAGGGTTTGGTTCATCGAATGTACCGAAGCGTCATTCATTCAGACGAAGGCAAGCTTCATAGAAAATTGCTTGAACCCATGCTTAATTCGGGCATATGCCCAGATTGCCGCGGCGCAAGGCTCAATAAAACCGTTCTCTCTTGCCTGATTGACGGGAAGAATATCTCTGATGTGACGAGACTTCCTTTGCCGAAAATAAGAAGTTGGCTTGAAGGCATTTCTGACCCGCTGGCTGTTGATATGAAAAAGTCTATAATGGAGCGGATTTTGGCTCTTGAAGAAATCGGGCTGGGGTATTTGACATTGGAACGCGGCATGGGAACTCTTTCGGGAGGCGAAGCCCAGAGATGTAAAATCGCAAAATATATCAATTTTTCTCTGTCGGATGTTCTCTATATTTTGGATGAGCCCAGCGTTGGTCTTCACAGCCACGACATTCATCTTCTTAAAGATTCTGTGCAAAAACTCAGGGATAACGGAAACACCGTTTTGCTAGTGGAACATCATAGTGAAATGATAAAGGCCGCTGACCATATTGTGGATATGGGGCCGGGTTCAGGTGCTCAGGGCGGCAGTATTTTATTTGAGGGAAGTTATAGCGAACTGATTAAAAGTGGAACGTTAACGGGGAACATGCTGACTGAAAAAGCCGCTTTAAAGGAAAATGTAAGAAAACCCACTGGCTGGTTTTTATTGGAACACGCAAACATTCATAATTTGAAAGACTTGACAGTTAATTTGCCACTGGGGGTTATGGCGGTTATTGCGGGAGTGGCGGGTTCCGGGAAAAGCTCCCTTATGCAATGCTTTTGTGAGAAATGCCCTGACGAGCCGGTTTATATCAGCCAAAAAAATATTGGTATTAGTCTTAGGTCAACTCCTGCCACTTATCTTGAAATTGCTGACGATATCAGGAAGATTTTTTCAAAGAAAAGCGGTGTAAATGCGGCTATGTTCTCCTTTAACAGCAAGGGCGCTTGTCCCGTATGTGGAGGGAAGGGGGTTATCGTCTCTGAAATGGCTTTTATGGATTCAATTGAAACAGTTTGTGAGGCCTGCAACGGCTTGCGCTATTCAAATGAAGCGCTTGGTTATAAAGTAGACGGACTTAACATTGCTGAAACCATGAATTTGGCTGCTGACAAGGCGGCAGAACGGTTTATTGGTACAGAAATCGAGAAAAAGCTGAAGCCCATGTTGGAGGTAGGTTTGGGATATCTGCATCTTAATCAGGCTCTGTCAACCCTTTCGGGAGGGGAGCTTCAAAGATTGAAGCTGGCTTCTTATCTGGGAAGCGCCGGAAAGATTTTTATACTGGACGAACCAACGGACGGACTGCATCTTAAAGACATTCAGAGCATAATAAATCTTTTTGATACTATGACAGAGCAGGGTAACTCCATATTTCTTGTTGACCATAGTTTAGCGGTTATAAAGGCGGCGGATTATATCATTGAACTTGGGCCGGGCGGCGGTGAGGCCGGCGGGGAACTGCTTTTTGCAGGACTTCCACGAGATTTGCTTAATTGCGCCTCATCTGTCACGGCGCCTTATCTTTCCAGAGAATTGATATATTGCGGCGACAATTAAATCTTACAACTGACTTGTCACCGCAACCCCCTTTTTAAGGGGGTCAATTGAATATTACGTAGCAATTTTCAATTGGGGGGTTAATAACATTTTGGGATGTGAGATAATGAAGCAGTTTAAAATCAAAGACAGGGTTATTGGTTCCGGCTCGCCTGTTTATATAATTGCGGAAATGTCTGCGAATCATGGTGGAAGCTTAGAAAACGCCATTAAAATCGTTAATGCGGCTAAGGAATCTGGGGCGGATTGTATAAAAATCCAGACCTATACTCCCGATTCCCTAACCCTTAATTTCAATGACGGAGATTTCGTTATAAAGGGCGGGCTGTGGGATGGCTACAGCCTGTATAAGCTTTATGAGGAAGCCTATACCCCATGGGATTGGCAGGGACGTTTAAAAGAAGAAGCAGACAACATAGGAATCGACTTTTTTTCCACGCCCTTTGATTTTAATGCAGTTGATTATCTAGAAATTCTTGGAGTTGAGTTTTATAAAATCGCATCATTTGAACTGGTAGATATTTCGTTAGTTAAATACATTGCTTCAAAAGGAAAGCCCATTATAATGTCTACCGGTATGGCCACCATTGAAGAAATAGCTGAGGCGGTTGAAGCCATCCGTCAAGAAGGTAACGAGCAAATAGCCCTGCTAAAATGCAGCAGCCTCTATCCCGCTAACCCCGCGGATATGAATTTGAAAACTATTCCCGATTTGGCAAGCCGCTTTGACGTTGTAAGTGGTTTGTCTGATCATTCTTTTGGTTCGCTTTCAGCCATTGCGGGAGTTACGCTGGGTGCTTGTATAATTGAAAAGCACTTATGTCTTGACAGAAGTATTAAGAGCCCTGACGCGGGATTTTCTATGGAGCCTACGGAATTTAAACAAATGGTAGAGGATATAAGGAATGTTGAAAAAGCCATTTCAGGAGAACCTTACACGTATACTCAGGGTGAAATTCAATCAAGAAAATTAAGAAGATCTCTTTACATAAGCGCGGACGTAAAAAAGGGCGAG
>CAYLSP010000038.1:0-9371 GCA_964385935.1 uncultured Defluviitaleaceae bacterium | reverse complement strand
TCCACACGGCGAATCACCGCCTGTGTGTGCGTATTTTCAGCGGTTCATTATATCACAATAAAAATATAATTGCAATACAAAAACTTAAATTTTTACATAATTAGAAGCCTTATTGCCAACAATTTCAAAAGCTTTTTTATGAAAAAGGGATATCATAAGGTAATCAAATTCTTTTTATTTTTATCCATAGAATAGTTTGCAATGTGTTATTTTTATTGTATAATCTTATAGGTATCATATTTTTTCAATTATTAGGAGTGGGATTATGTCCGAAAACAGAAGGGGCGTCAGAGGTAACAATAGGAAGCGCGGTTTACCCCCGTGGGGTTTGGCTATAATTTTATTGGTCTGTGTGGGCCTGGTTGCATCACTTAGCTTTTTTATTTCCTCTAATGAAACTTTCTTTGCAGGTAAGTCTGAGGACGATGCTTTCCCAGTTTCTAAAGTTGACGGGGATATGGAAAGGTTACTTAATTCTAATGTGATTTATGATAATATTTATATTAACGATATTAAGGTTTCTGGGCTTACAAAGGCAGAGGCTAAAAATAAAGTTGAAAACTCAATTAAAAAGAATAACAACTTTTCAATTATTTTAACTGACGGCGAAAATAGTCATAAAATTGAAGCTGACGCAAATAACGATTATGAAATTGAAAAGGCTGTTAATGATGCATTTAATTATGCCAGAACAGGAAGCGATTCTTCCCGGTATGAAAAAATATTGAAACTTGAAGCGGAAAAAGTAGTTTTTGAAGCCAATCTTTTTGAATATTCAGAGAGCTTTTTTGAAAGCCAGCTCATTAAAATAAAGCCAACTGTTGATGTCCCTCCTATTGATGCCGTTATGACTAGGGTTGACGGAGAATTTAGAAGTGTTCCAGAAATTCCCGGCAGAGAGTTCTCCATAGAAGATACCGTTTTAAAAATTATGGAAGCAATAAACTCAAATAAAGGGGAAACTGAAATCCGAGTGCCCATGGTATTTCATGAGACAATTCCGAAAATCACTGCGGCAGACGTTTCTAAAGCAACCAGTCTCCTTGGTACTTTTACCACGTATTTTGTTCCTTCTTCAGGGGATCGAAACGTTAATATTAAGGTTGCGGCTGAGAAAATTAACGACTATGTTGTAGCTCCCGGCGAAGTTTTTTCCACAAATAAAGCCTTTGGCCCCAGCACCTATGAAAACGGATACAGGAACGCGCCCGTTATTGTAGGCGGACAGCTTGTTGACGGAATCGGAGGCGGTATGTGTCAGGTTTCTTCAACTCTTTATATGGCGCTTCTTAACGCCGAGCTTGAAATTGTTGAAAGACAGAATCACTCTCTTAGAGTTGGATATATGGAAGGCGGCTGTGACGCCACTTTGGCAGGGGATGTTATTGATTTAAAATTCAGAAACAGCTCAGACTATCCTGTCACCATAGAAACTTTGTTTAATAACAGCAAGGGCGTCTTAACCGTGAACGTTTATGGTTATGAAAATAGACCTTCAAACAGAAAGCTTAAATTTGAAAGCGCGTTGGTGTCTTCAACCCCACCCGAAGTCGAGGTAGTTCAGGAAGATCCAACTTTGCCCCTTGGACAGAGAGTTGTAAAAACCGCCGCGAAAACAGGGTACACTTATTATTTATATAAGCTGGTCTATGTTGACGACGTTTTAACTGACAAAATTAAGATTAATACCAGCGTGTACCGTCCTGTAAGAGGTGTTGTGTCTGTAGGAACAGGTCCTGCCGTTGAAGAACCTCAAACTCCAGTTGACCCATCAGAACCTCCCGTAAATCCTGTTGACGGCGAAGTACCCCAGATTGAATCTCCAGTTGCATCGGCTGATCCGTCTGAAACGGCGAGTGCGGTTCCACCAGAAACACCTGCTCCAACTGAAACTTCTGATCCACCTGAAACACAGACTCCGACGCCTTCTGAAACACCAGCTACGCCTGTGGAGGACTATCCAGTAATTGAAGACAACATCCCAACCATACAGGAATGATGGATATCAGAGATGTAGCAATAATCGGCGGGGGCGCATCGGGGATTATGACAGCCATTACCGCAAAACGTATTAACCCGAATTATGACCTGATTATTCTCGAGGGAAATGACAGGATTCTGAAAAAAATTAATGCAACCGGCAACGGACGCTGTAATTTTACAAACACAAGCGTTTCACCAGAAAACTATTATGGGCAAAATTCCGCTTTTGCGGACTTTGCCCAGTTTGTGTTTGGTTCTGAAAAGGTTATTGAGTTCTTTTCGGATTTGGGCATTGAACCACTTATTGAAGACGGAAAGGTTTTTCCCCGAAGCGGACAGGCTTCTAGCGTTGTTGACTGCCTGCGATTTGAAGCGGATAGGCTTGAAATTCCTGTTATGCTTAATTTTAAGGCAGAAACTATAGCTAAAAAGAAAAATCTGTTTTATATAAGCGACAGAAACCAATTGATAATTGCAAAGAAGCTTGTCATATCAGCGGGTGGTACGGCTTCAAAAAAATACGGAACAGACGGTTCTGGATATTCACTTTTAAAGCAGCTGGGGCATGAAATAATTGAACCATATCCCGCTCTTGTCCAGCTTTTGACCAAAAATACGGAGTTTTACGGACTATCCGGCATAAAAGTTGGCGTTAAAGCTGAGGTTTTGGACAGAAGTTTTTACGGCGAACTGCTTTTTACTGAATACGGACTTTCGGGGAATGTTATTTTCTATCTGTCCGCCTATGGCGCAACTTTGAGAAATTATAGCGTATTGGTGGATTTTCTGCCGGAATGGGACTACGCCTCGCTCTATGACCTGCTTTTAAAAAGGCGTGAAAAATTATCTCATTTGCAGGCGGAGCATTTTTTGTCAGGGCTTCTTAATAAAAAGCTGGGTATGGCGCTTTGTAAGCTTTCGGGCATACAAAAGCTTTCCTTGCCTATAAGAGATATTGACAATAAGACCCTTAAAAATCTGTCGGCGCTTATCAAAAAAACAGTGTTTGAAGTAAATGGCACAAAGGGCTTTGATAACGCTCAGGCGGCTTTTGGGGGCGCAGACACAGGGCAATTTAACGATAAAACGATGGAATCGAAAATTCACCGGGGGCTTTATGCAACAGGAGAGGTTCTTGATATTTTGGGAGACTGTGGGGGTTATAACCTTCAATGGGCCTTTGCGTCAGGATATTTATGCGGGAAAAGTCTATAAAGTGATTTGATTGAAGTGAACATTATGAAAGTATTATTAAAAAACGTAAAAATGCCTATTGGACATAATGAGAAGGATTTGCAAAAGGTGTCCCAAAGGCTTCTCAGAGTCCCTGTTAAAAATTTTGAAATAGGGAAGAAGTCTGTTGACGCAAGGGATAAGTCTTATGTTTTCTATGTTTATTCCATTATTGCGGAAATTGAAGACAAGTTCTTTTCTGAAATAAAAAATAAAAATTGTGAAATATACAATAAAAAGGATTATCAATATAAAAAGGCGAACAAAACCCCTGAACATGCGCCTATCATTGTGGGTTCAGGCCCTGCCGGACTTTTTGCGGCTCTGACACTTATAAAAGCCGGAATTTCTCCAATAATTATCGAGCGGGGAAAAGAAGTTTCTGAAAGAAAAGCCGACTTAGAAAAACTCTTCAACATCGGTGAACTGAACCCCGAATCAAACGTGCTTTTCGGTGAAGGCGGCGCAGGAACTTATTCAGACGGAAAACTCACCACGGGAATCAAAGATCCCCGTGTTTCTCAGGTTTTTCGGGAATTCGTGAATTTCGGTGCGCCCGAAAGTATTTTATATGAAAACAAACCTCATATAGGCACTGATTATTTGGAAAAAATAGTTGAGAATATAAGGAAATACATTATTTCCATGGGTGGAAAGTTCCTTTTTTCTCATAAGCTTTCTGGGATTAACTCCGAAAATGGGGAATTAAAAGGCATAACCGTTTTAAATAACGGAGAAGAACATTATTTTGAGACAGACGAACTGGTTCTGGCCATAGGACACAGCGCCAGAGACACTTACGCCTTACTTCATGAAGCCGGAATAAAAATGGAACAGAAGCCTTTTTCCGTTGGTTTTCGTATAGAGCATGAAAGAGAATTTATAAACCGTCTGCAATACGGCAAATACGGCGAAAAACTTCCCGCATCTGACTATAAATTATCCGCAAAAGCCAGAGACGGACGAGGCGTTTACACCTTTTGCGTCTGCCCCGGAGGTGTTGTTATTTTGTCTGCAAGCGAACCGGGCGGTCTTTGTGTAAACGGAATGAGCTATTATAACAGGGATGCTGTAAACACAAACGGCGCAATTCTCGTCTCTGTTACGCCCTCTGATTTTCCGTCAAGTCACCCCCTTTCAGGAATCGAATTTCAGCGGGAATTGGAAAAAGCCGCCTTTATTGCAGGTGGCAGTGACTATAAAGCACCGGTTCAGCTTGTATCCGACTTTCTGGTAAATAAACCCACTGAGAGACTTAATGGCATTGAACCCTCAATAAAACCGGGATATAAACTCTGCGACTTAAACCAATTTTTTCCAACGTTTATCACGGATGCTATTAAAGACGGTATAAATGAATTCGACAAAAAATGTCCCGGATTTCTTCACCAAGACGCTGTTCTTACGGCTTTGGAATCAAGAAGCAGCGCACCAGTAAGGATTGTTCGTGACGCTGATTATAACTCGTCTATAAGGGGAATTTTGCCCTGTGGCGAGGGGGCGGGTTATGCAGGCGGAATAGTGTCGGCGGCTGTCGATGGCATGAAGTGTGGAGAGAATATTGCTAATAAATATAGTTGACAACGGCTTATTAAAAATATAAGCTGTACTGTATATAACTGATTTGGAGGCGAGACCCCATAATATGGAAAAATCTTCGGAGATAACCCGAGAAAGGGCGAAACCTAAGAAAAAGCCTCTCAGAAAACGAAAGGTTTTTAAATTTATTTTTTTTCTGACAATAATTCTCCTGACAGCGGTTATTTTGCTTACATCACCTGTTTTTGACGTGAAAACCATAAAAGTTTCAGGAAACACCACTGTAAGCGAGTCTTATATATTAAAACAGGGAGAGCTTCTGGGAAAAATTAACATCTTTTTGCTCAGTGGTGATAAGATTGAAAAGCTTTTGAAAGAAAATCCCTATATAAGATCCGCCGACATAATAAAAAAATATCCTGACGAAATCAACATTAACATAAGGGAACGGAAAGTTAGAGGATTTATTGAATATAAGCCGCTGGGTTCTTTTCTTCATGTTGACGAAACAGGAACCGTTATAGATGTTACAAAAAGCGTGACAGAAAACAAGCCGCTTATTATCGGACTGTCTTACATAGATTTTGCTATAGGCGAGCCTATAAAATTTGATAATTCGGCCGCCTTTGAAAATGTGGTTATATTGGACAAGCTTTTTGAAAAATATGAGCTTTCCGATGTTCTAAAATTCGACATATCTTCTCCCAGTGAAATTCATATTCTCATGCGGGGAGTTGATATAACGTTTGGAAATATTGAAAACGCCGACTTGAAGGTAAGGAGGATAAAGGCCATTATGGCCGAAATTCCTGTTGAATATAAAGGATATCTGGATGTTTCGGACATTGAAAAGGACACCCATGTTTTTTCGTATTTAAAATAATTAGTTTGTATATTTTACTATGGCAAAATGGTTCAATATGTTGTATAATTCTTTTAATTGTAGATATTTGTAAACAAGTTAAATCCGGGGGGTTATCTTTTGATTGATTTTGATTTTAATAGCAGCGGAACCGCAAAAATAAAGGTTGTCGGCGTTGGCGGCGGTGGAAATAACGCCGTTGATAGAATGATTGAAGAAAATATTACATCTATTGATTTTATTGCAGTTAATACTGATTACCAGGCCCTTATGAATTCTCTGGCACCGACAAAGCTCCAGTTAGGTAGTAAATTAACAAGGGGTCTTGGGGCTGGCGGAGTTCCTGAAATCGGAAAGAAATCAGCAGAGGAAACTTTAGATGAAATCACAAATATTATTTCCGGCGCGGACATGGTTTTCGTTACTGCCGGAATGGGCGGCGGAACAGGAACAGGTGCTGCGCCCGTTATTGCCGGAATCGCTAAAGAAATGGGAATATTGACTGTCGGCGTTGTGACAAAGCCCTTTGATTTTGAGGGCAAAAAAAGAATGAGAAACGCCACAGACGGTATCGCCGAGCTCAGAAAAAACGTGGACACTTTAGTAGTCATTCCCAATCAGAAACTTTTTGAGGTTATTCCAAAAGATGCATCTGTTATGGATGCGTTTAGAAAAGCCGACGAAGTTTTGCGTCAGGGCGTTTTAGCCATTGCCGAACTTATTTCAAAACCCGGTGTTGTTAACCTTGACTTTGCCGATATCCGCTCTATTATGCAGGATAAGGGTATTGCACACATGGGTGTTGGACGAGCCGGCGGCAAAAATAAAACTATCGAGGCAACTCAGCTTGCTATTAAGAGCCCTCTTCTCGATACATCAATCAGGGGCGCGAAAAGCGTATTGCTCAGCATAGCAGGCGGTAACAACCTTAAACTTGAGGATTTAGGCTCTGCCGGAAGTATTATCAGAGAAGACGTTGACTCCGAAGCCAACATTATTTTTGGAACGTCCATCAATAACGAGCTTGATGACGAAGTTATTGTCACCGTTATCGCTACAGAAATAGATGATGACTCCGAATCAGTGACTGTTTTCCCGATTCCAGCAAGTGAATCAAACGCCGCTCCTGTTTCCGAAGCAGAACGGAAGGTTAAGGAAGCTCCGGCATTTAAACCTGTAAGCGATTTATTAGGCGATGACAAGACTATAGACATTCCAATTTTCCTGCAAAACAGAAAGAAATAGTCAGAGGTGACGGCTGTATGAGGGAAAAACTTAAAGAATTGATAGAAAAAAGCCAAAATATAGTGTTTTTTGGCGGCGCGGGAGTTTCCACAGAAAGCGGAATCCCCGATTTTAGAAGCACGGACGGGATTTATAATATGCGTTATAAATATCCGCCTGAAACCATTCTTTCACACAGCTTTTTTATGACAAATACAGTTGAATTTTACGACTTTTATAGAAATAAAATGATATTTCTTCATTCTGAGCCAAATAAGGCGCATAAAGCCCTTGCCTCCCTTGAAGAAAAAGGAAAATTAAAGGCCGTTATAACCCAAAATATTGACGGTCTTCACCAAAAAGCCGGAAGCAAAAATGTTTTAGAGCTTCATGGTTCAGTACATAGGAATTATTGCCAAAAATGCCGGAAATTCTATGACGTTCATAAAATTTCCGGCAGTCAAGGCGTTCCGAAATGCGATTGCGGCGGGGTTATAAAGCCCGATGTGGTGCTGTATGAGGAAGGTCTTGACGGTGAAGTTATAGAAAAGGCCGTTGATTTCATTTCAAAGGCTGATATGCTGATTATCGGAGGGACTTCTCTGGGAGTCTATCCCGCCGCCGGTCTAATTGATTATTTCAGAGGACAGAATCTGGTTTTGATTAATAAATCTGTGACATCTGTGGATCAAAGAGCCGATTTGGTTTTTCATGATAGCATTGGAGAAGTGTTAGACTATTGTTGCTAGATTTAGGCTAGTGAATTTACGATATCACGAGCGATCATGATTCCTGCGGCGCTTGCCTGAGCAAGTCCCCTTGTAACTCCCGCTCCGTCCCCGCCGCAATACATGCCCCTTATCTCACTTTCTAGACTTTCGCTGAGTTTCGGTCTTGCCGAATAAAATTTTGCTTCAACGCCGTAAAAAAGCGTATGTTCAGAGGCTATCCCCGGCGTGACCTTATCAAGAGCATAAACCGTTTCAATGATTGCCTTCATTGTGGTGTAGGGCAGGACGAGACCTAAGTCCCCCGGAACCGCTTCTTTAAGCGTGGGTTCTAAAAATCCGTCCCTAATCCTCTTATCAGTTGTGCGCCGGCCTTTCATAATGTCGCCGAATTTCTGGACGATTACTCCGCCGCTTGACAAATCGTTTGCTCTTTTACAAATTTCTCTTGCATATTCATTAGGCTTGTTAAATGGTTCAGTGAACTGGTGAGAGACAAGAAGGGCAAAGTTTGTGTTTTTTGAGCCGAGAGACGGATCGCCGTAGGCATGTCCGTTTGCCGCCATTATCCCCGAATGGTTTTCAATAACCACATAGCCGGAAGGGTTTGAACAAAAGGTTCTTACAAGAGGCCCGACAGAGGAGGCATAAACGAATTTTCCTTCATATAAATGGGTGTTTATGTCCTGCATAATGACGTCTGAGGTTTCGAGCCTTATGCCCACGTCAACCTGATTGTTAGTCATTTTAAGACCGTTTTTCGTTAGCAGTTCCGATAACCAGGCTGAGCCGTCCCTGCCCGGTGTAAGGACTATTTTTTTTGCCATTATTTCCTCTCCGTCTTTCGTTACAACGCCGCAGACCGTTTTTTCTCCGTTTTGTTCCTTTATAATTATATCAGAGACTTCTGTCTTAAATCTCATTTCTATGATTTGGTTCAAATATTCAAAAATTGACATCAGCACCAAACGGTTTTTTTCCGTTCCTAAATGGCGAACCCGTGAACGAAGCATTTTCATTCCCGCCCCGTAGACTTTTTGTTCTATCAGTCTAACGGCCTCTGTTGTGGGGTCAGTTATTTCTTTCGTCGCGCCGTGTAAAAGATTAATTTCGTCAGCATATTCAATCAGTTTCATAAGCTCTGATGCCGAGATAAAGTCCGTTAGCCAGCCTCCGAACTCTGCTGTTATGTTGTATTTTCCGTCGCTGTAAGCTCCTGCTCCGCCGAAGCCCGAAGTTATTGAACAGGAGGGTAGACAGCCCTGTTGATCTTTCCTTTTCGGGCACATGAGGATTTTTCCGTTTAGAATTGGGCAGCTTCTCTGATAAATGTCCGTCCCCTTATCAATTAACAGAACTTTAAGAACACTTTTCTTAATAAGCTCATATGCCGTAAAAATTCCTGCCGGACCCGCGCCCACAATTATTACGTCAAACATAATCATTCACCGCCCATTTCACTGGTTTCTCTTATTATTTCGCTTCTGTAATAATTCACAAGCTCATCAAATTCCCCAGATTTTAAAAATTCCTGCCCTTTGTCTGATATGTCATAAATCCCTTTAGATTTTTTCCAAAACCAGCCGTAATAATTTGCCGAAAGGATTTGAAGTGTTTTCTCGTCACAATTATAAAATTTTCTGAGATTTGCTGGCTTTTCTTCACCTGTGCGCTCTAAGGAGCATAATATTTTTATGCATTTTTCTCTGTAGGCAGTGGAAATTTTTCTCCTCGACGAGCCGCCTGACTTATAATCCCCTGAACGTCCTTCAATTTCTTTTATTATTAACTGTTTTCTCAGT
>CAYLSP010000037.1:0-9409 GCA_964385935.1 uncultured Defluviitaleaceae bacterium | reverse complement strand
ATGGCTTTATAAAAACGAAACCTTTGAGGCTCTGTCATTTTTAGAAGCAATTGAAGAATCAAAAAAATTAGCAGAAGGCGGCTATCTGCAAAGCCTTATAAAAAAATATATTCTTGAAAATAATCATGCCGCATATGTGTCCCTAGTACCCGATCCTGAAATGGAGGGCAAAAAACAACAGGAGCTTGATCAAAAACTGGCCGATTATAAAATATCTTTAACAGGGGAAGAAATAAGAAAGCTTGTTGAAGAAACAAAAAGCTTAATAGAATTCCAAAATAAACTGGATAGTGAAGAGGACATGAAAAAAATGCCTGTTCTTCACGTGTCGGATATTAAAAGGGAATCTAATTTTACTGAACTTGATCCTTTAGCGGGCAACAGGGGATATTATTTCAACGGCGACTGCAACGGAATTATATACACCAACATGGTTTTTTCAACTGAATCCGTTAACCGCGAATTAATACCCTACATGGGGATTCTTAAATATCTTCTTACCAGAATTGACACTGAGGACATGGACTATACAAGCTTTTCAAATGAGCTGAACCTGAAGCACGGAAGTTTTGGGGCGGCATTTACAGCTTTCCAGAAGAACGGAGATTTTCTTCCCGCTTTTGTTATAAGCGCAAAAACCCTTAAAGAAAATATTGACTATATTTTCTCGTCGGTTAAAAAACTTTCTACTACTGTCTTTGAGGACAAAAACAGAATTAAAGCTTTAATGACGGAATATAAGTCCAAAATGGAGGATATGATTGTCTCCCACGGAAATTCCTTTGGTTTAATGAGGGCTTATTCTCATAAATTCAAAAAACACAGCTATTTAGAGCTTGTGGACGGCATTAGCTATTATGAATTTTTAAGCGGACTTTTAGGTGATTTTGAAAACAAATTTGATGAAATCAGAAATAATTTATATAGTCTCAGAGGGCTTATTTTTAATCGAGAGACAGTGACGCTTTTTGCCGCCTTTGACTCTGAGCAAAAAACCGCTGTGGAAAAGAAGTATTCAAGGTTCTTAACCGAGCTTAATACTTCATACTTCGTTAAAAGCGAATTTCCATTTGAGGAAAAGTCAGTTAAAGAAGCCTTTGTTGTGCCTTCAAAGGTGCAATATGTATGCGGCTGCGGCTTCTGTGGCAAAGAAACGAACGGAACCATGAGCGTTTTGTCAAATATAATTCACAACGATTATTTGTATCCTGAGGTAAGAGCTAAGGGTGGTGCCTACGGCAGTGGAACAGATTTTTCAAAGACGGGAGAAGTTGGCGTATATTCCTACAGAGACCCAAATATTATGAGAACCATTGAGGTTTATTCACGTATTAAGGATTTCACTGAGGGAATTGACATTAGCCAGGAGGAAATTGAAAAAAGGATAATTGGCTCAATAAATAAGCTTGACCGGCCAATTAGTATAAATTTAGAGCTGTCCCGTGCAATGGGAAGATTTTATTTAGGAGAAACGAAAGAAAGTCTTGATAAATATCGATGTGAAATACTGGATGCGGATTTAGAAGCTCTTAAAAACGCCCAAAAGCGCCTTGATTCAGTGAAATTTAGTGACAACATATGTGTTATAGGCGGCGATTCGGCCATTAATGCAGAATGTTCAGGCTTCGATACTGTTAAAAAACTATTCTGATAAGTTTTTGATAATGCGATGTTTACTAAGGAAGAGATGATATATGAAAAAAATAATATTTTTGTCATGGATTTTATTATTGCTCTCGTCATGCAAAATAGATGATATTGCTGCAGTGAATGAAACGGATAAATCTCTTAAAATTGGTGTGCTTATTTATAACGGAGAAGATGTCTATATTAATTCCGTTAAAGAGGAGATTAAAAACCTGTCTCACGGTTATGAAAACCTTGAATTGACTTTTTATGACTCAAAATCGGATCAGGGACTACAATTTGAACAGGTAGATGACCTGATAAAACACGAGGTTGACTGCTTGGCAATTAACCTTGTGGATACGCCTTCTTTTAAGCGCATGGCTGAAAAGCTTCTTGAAGCTGATATGCCGGCCGTATTTTTCAACAGACAGCCCGACCTTGTTCTAATGAAATCATATAAAAATTTATTCTTTGTGGGTACGAACCTCAATGAAGCGGGGATTTTGCAGGGAGAGCTTATTGTTGACAAATGGAAATCCGCCGACTATGACAGAAACAATGATGGAATAATGCAATATATTTTATTACAGGGTGATGTTGATAACGCTGAATCTATTGCCCGCTCGGAGCAGGCTCTGGGATGTATCAAATCAGCAGGAATTGAGACGGAAGAGCTTCTGTCTCAGGCCTTTAGCTGGGACGAACAGAAAGCTGAGACCGCTTTAACCGCCAACCCAAAAGTATTAAAATCGGCAGAAATTATTATAAGCAATAACGATACAATGGCAATTGGAGCTCTTAAAGCTCTGGAGAACAACGATTTTGATTTAGTCCCTATTTTCGGCGTTGACGCTATTGAAGAGGCTAAGATACTTATTGAGGACGGGAAATTGGCGGGAACTGTTAAGCAGGATAATGCGGCCATGGCAGAAAACATTTTGAAAGCTTGTATAAATGGAGGTTACGAGCGGAATTTTTTAGACGGTCTTGACCTACAAGCAGACGAGACAGGTGTGGCAATCAGGATTCCATATAAACCATATAAAAAAAGCCAATAAAAATTCGGGGTCTGATTACCAGACCCCGATTATTATGTCTTAATAATATCTAATATTTCTTCAAAATCCCCATTTATAGGCAGTTTAAAAGGTCCTTGACCGATTCTTTTTGTGTAGGATTGGGATATTATATAACTATTATATTCCGCGGCGCTGTCAACAACGTTATTGTCCTGAAGTATTTGACATATTTCCCAACTCGTTGCGCCAGGGGGAATGTTGACTATGACAAAACCGGATTCGACTTCCTCTTGGGCCGGTGTTGGAGTAGGTATCGGGGTTGATGGTGGCACAGGTGTAGGAGTTGTGGTTGGTGTAGGCGTTGGTGTCTCCGTTGCTATAGGAGTTGGTATCGGTGTTGGTGTTGGCGTAGGTGTTGGTGTTGGTGTTTCTGATACCAAAGGAGACGGTTCTTCATTCTCATTATCATCTTCAAATTTTAAAAAAGAGTTTTGCGGCGTTTCACTTGGGGCTTGGCCTGATGTTTCAGCCCTCATAATAACGGCCTTAAATTCGTCCCGCTTCCATGTATAGAGAAAGAAAAAAACAATACAGCATACAGAAATCCCTATTCCCAGACCAAGGGCAAAGCTTCTTCTATCCATCACTTCACCTTACCTTTTGAAGAAAGACCATGAAGCCCCATTATGAGCTTAACCTCACCGGAACCCATGTTCAGGGATTTTGCGATATTCTCATCTGACATACCGGATTTTTTCAGCTCCATGATTTCTTTCAGTTTAGGATTTTTGAACTTCATTCGGGGCGTAGAATCAGAAACGACTAGATCAACAGCACTTTCATATGCCTCATGCTCAGTCTTCTCTCCCGAACTCATAATTTCTTTCTTTTTCTCGTCAATTAAATTGTATAAAAACAGGAGTTCTTGATATTTCCCCTCAAATTCCTGAAATATATTTTTCGACAGATCCGAAAGTTCCTCTGCCGCCTTATCAGCCTCTGTCAGGGAATTGTCAATAGTCTTTACGGTATTTTCCAGATTAAATGAAGACGGGGCTTCTTCGTGAGTTTTTTTCTTTGAATTAAGGGCATAGACAATAAGAGTTATGCCTAGAGAAGCCATTAGGATAATAATAAAAACAACCAAATCCATTATAGAGACTCCTTTAATAATTTGAGGTCGGGTTTAGATAGAAATGTCAATCAGGGAGCCGTCGTTATTAGTAACCCGGGCGTTTTGTCCAGAGCCTTTTTTCTCATCTTGCTGTTCTTTCTGTTTCTTTTGTTCACGCCTTTGTTTATCTTTATTTTTATCATCAGAGTTGATCTTTTGTTTCTCATCTGCTTTGTTGGCTGAGACAACAGACTGCTGTTTTAATGTGGTTTCCTTCTGGAGTTGTGTTGCAAACTGCTGCTGAGACACTTCAGATCTTGAGCCTTCGTTAGACTGGGATCTGGAGATTTCAGCCGTTCTAGCAACCATTACTTGTAAGTCAATCGGTCTAATAGACATAAGATCACCCTTCCTTAATAAAATTATTTAAGAGACTGTTCAGATAAGATCATAATCTGACCTTCTACGTTTTTAAATACTTTTGCGTCCATTTCTTCGTCAATATAAATTGACGCATGACCTATGGCAATTTTAACACCCAGAAACACTCGCTTTTTCACATTCACAAAGCCGGTATCCCCTGTTAATTTTCCGTTCAAATCATCTATTTTCTCTTTTAAAGCCGTTATTTTAGATCTGTATCTGATTTTTTCCTGCATGGCTTTAACGAGAAGATTTTTTTTCTGGTCATTAAGTTTGCCTTGATCGTTGAGTTTCATAAGCCCTTCAACCACAACCTTAATTTTGTCAAACTCGGAAAGAGCCTGGTTAAGGGATTCGGTGAGTTTATCTAAACCCTCCACAACGTTTGGAGAATTTCCTACTGAAATATTTGTAGGAGCCGCCATATGAGAGCCGATGACAGAAGCGGTGATGCTTTGACCAACCTGAACATTCCCGCCTACAAGCGCGCCTTTTTTTCCTTCAACCCGCAGTTCGCCGTAGCATTTAACGTTACAATGGAGTATGGCGTTTGCAAAAATATTTCCTCCGCAGGTCAGAGAAGCCTTTTCAGCAAAGTTAACAATTAAGTTTCCGTCCGCCGAAATAACCGCTTTTTCAGCGCCCTGAATACCTTTATAGAGAACAATATCCCCCGAAGAGCGGATAGTTGCGGCTTCAACAGGGCCATAAACCTCAACATCGCCCGTTGCCGTTACAGAATATCCTGACATAACGCCACCGCGGACTATTACTGCGCCGTTAAAATTAATATCGCCGGTTGCAGTACCCACATCAGATTTGATCTCAAGTACCGGAGAGACGGATACTTTCCCGTCGTTAAGTTCCAGATGTCCGTCCGTTTCCGAAAAAAGAGTAAGCTCATCATCAGAAAGACGAACATTTTTGCCCCGGGGGACTTTTGCTGGAGGTTTTCCGACTTTGAAGTGAACGGCCTCCCCGAACACATTTGTGCCTTCAACGCCCTCAATAGCCGGGTGAATTTTGACAAGCTCCTGTCCCCTATGAATAGCTATAAAAATATTAAGGTCGTGAAAATCTACCGTTCCGTCATCCATGACCTTTGGCTTATGATTCGTTGCTTCTTTATCGAAAAGGTACTCTACATAACCGTCCTTTCCGTCAATGGGAGGTGTCCCTCTGGCAACGACTCTCTTTATATGATATAATCTATCCTCAACAATATCATTTACAGCGTTTTTGTCTATACCATACTTGATATTGAGACTTTCAAGGTTATTAAGTATATCTGTCGCCGTTAAGCGTTTGCCGTTAATTCCAGGGGGCATAAGGGTAACATAGGCTTCCATCTTATCCCTGGACGTTGTTATGTCAATTCTTTCATCAATTTGACTAAGGTGAGAATTACTGCTTAATTTAACCTCAATATGGGGTCTGGTGTCCTTAAAAATACTGTTTACAATTGAATAATCCACATCTTTTATTTGATTGCTCTCAATAATATCAATTAACTTTGTACGGCTGACAGGCGAAACGGGCTCGCTCCTATCAATAATGCAGTATACTCCATCATCCCTTATGTCTATTTTTATGCTAACATTCCCGCTATCCATTTCGGCCATATACATCATCCATTTCTTTGATTATTTCATTAAATCAACTGAACCTTAGAATTCTTCTGGTGTCTACTTTGAAAACAGAACCGTTTTATATTTTCCTAACTTTGTTTTCATCCTCAGGACAGCTTTTGAATGAATTTGTGATATTCTGGATTCAGTGACCCCCATAATCTTGCTTATTTCTTTAAGCGTGAGCTCTTCAAAATAATAAAGCATGACCACTTTCTGCTCTTTTTCGGGGAGGGTTTCTATAGTCTTTGCCAGGATTTCTTTAAGTTCCTTCATTTCATAGGCGGACTCAGGAGTCTGAACTTCCGCTTCTGTCTGCAAATTGGTACCCTCGTGATTTTGTTCTAAGTAATCGTCAAGTGAGACGAGTGAAACCAGGGATGATTTTCTTATGAGTTCCTGAGCCTCTTTCAAAGGCATTTCAAGCTTTTCAGCCAGTTCCTCATCTGTAGGTTCCCGGCCTAAAGCGGCCTCCAACTGTGAATAAGCTCCTTCTAAAAGCTTATTTTTTTGTCTTAGGGTTCTAGGAACCCAGTCTAATTTTCTAATATTATCTAAAATGGCACCTCTTATTCTAAGTGAGGCGTATGTTTCAAATTTAAATCCCTTTCCTAGGTCGAATTTCTCGATTGCGTCTATGAGGCCAAAAATACCATAGCTTATAAGATCTTCGTAATCAACATATTGTCCAAGATGCATACTAAGTCTGCCTGCGACATATTTAACAAGATAAGAATATTCAAGTATAAGCTGCCCTTTGAGCCCGGGATCCTTTTTCTTGGCATAATCCATCCAAATTTTCTGAAATTTATCCAAGACTGTCACCTCCGCTTTTACGAATAAACATCTCTATGAGTTGTGAAAATCCTCTTTTGTGATCAAACATCTCTATGAGTTATGAAATATCCGTTTTTTCTTCTGTCTGCTCAATAAGATTCCCGTTTTCATCTTCGTATTCGTATTCATCTTCCTCTGCCTCTTTCGCATCAAGGATTTTCTTTAGATGCATAAAATACATTCTAGTACCAATTCCTAGTATTAAAAATATAAACATTATAACGACAAGTCTCAGGACGAATTCAGTAAGTTCAACCGGGTATATGATATTAACTATTGTAACAATTAGTCCGGCTATTAAAGTAATTATTATATGCAATCTTTCCAATCTCATAATATCACCCGCAGAATAAATTTGAATTTGTTTTATATAACTTTATTCCCATGGCCTATGGTTTTAACGACAAGTCTTCCGTCTTCGGAATATAGCTCAATTGTCCGGCCATAATTTTCTCCAACTTCCTGGGCGACAATGGGGATACCCAATTGCCTTAAAACTTTAATAGAGGCCTCAATGTTCCGATCTCCAATACGCATAGCGGCATTGGTGCTGTCAAAGGCAAACATTTGTGCGCCACCTGCCAGCTTTGCTTTCATTCTTTCTTTTCTGCCGCCTAATAAAGTCATGTCTTTAATGAGCTTTATAATAGCTGTATCTACAAACTTTGCGACATTTGTATTATTTGATATCTGGGTGCTGTCCGGGAGCATACAATGAGCCATTCCGGCAACTTTGGAAAAGGGGTCATAAAGGGAAATCCCAATACAGGAACCGAGTCCAAGAGTGGTTAATGCGCCAGGACTCTGACATGCGTTCAAGTCCGCCATCCCTATAATAATCAGCTTGTTATACAACATTCTACATTACCCCTAAAGACTTTAGTATTATCTCAAAAGAATCCAGATCGGGAACCATAACGAAATATCCCGATATATTTTCAGTGTTCCCTGAAAATACAGACTCGATAAACAAGACTTTATCTGCTATTTTTCCAAATTCTATAGCGGGGACGCTTAATATTGCCCCTGCCATATCCTGAGCCAAAAATGGAACTGAGGGGAAAATCTTTTTGTTTATTAATGTGCTTAGGGCGCTTAGATATGAGCTTGAAAGAATATTTCCAATTTCCTGAAGAGCCGAAAAATCAAGATCCGTAAATTCTTCTGTCCCTGCCATGTCCCTTCCCATAAAGCTGTTAATAAGTATTCTTGCCGAATCGAGTTTTAGTAAAAACATTATCATTCCGTTTATATCGCCGGAAAGTTGCACAAGAATACCGAATATCAAGTCCTCCGCTCCGCCTAAAATCACGGAAACATCCTTGAAATCCAGAAGGTTAACTGTGGGAACGTTCATTTTAACTTGTTTACCCAACATCTTTGATAAAGCTGTAACGGCATTTCCGGTCCCTATACTTCCGATTTCCTTCAAAATATCAATTTTGAGACCGTCCATGGGTTCTTCTCCAAACATAAACTCTCCTCCTGCGGTATCGCTTCTGACTATTTATATTAGTTTCTTGTTTTTCCTATGATTTTTCGTTGTTCATTAAAAATATATTGAATAATTTTTTCCTGTTCAGTTAATATTGTTCCGACAAATTCAACTCTGTACTGATATTTATAATTGGATTTCGGGAAAAATTGACGATGGAGAACTTTGCCCATAAGGATTAGACAATCATCTCCAAGCATTAAAATGCATTTTATCTGTGACTTTTCAGACACATCCCTGTTTGAAACAAATCGGATTCCTCCCCCGCCAAGATCCTTTACAATTCCGTCATATAGGGTTCGCGGGTCAGCCTCTGTAGTTGCTCCGTATTCTTCAATAATAGAAAATTTTATTGGCAAAAGGCAGGTGAACCTAAAAAATTCACGCCTTTGAATTCTCTCTCCATCAGTTAATAATGTTATATTCATGAAATGCAAATCCCCTTCGTTAGAAAAGGAGTTAATTTCACCCTCAAAACGAATCATACCCTTATCCGTAAAGAAAAGCATATAAAAACGTTCATTAGTATTAAGTCTAACAAGCTGGCCATAGGAAATTGGCACGTGGATAAGTAATCTGTTTTCTCCTAATATTTCCTCAACCTGACTTACATGTGTCTTAGACAGGCTGCTTCTCTCGTGGACGAGAGAAATCTCCAATCTATCGCCAATTTGTATGTTGTCGAATAACATTAATATCAACTCCTAAACCTAATTTCCAAAGATGTTAACAAGCCTTTTCATAAACGACAAAATACCTGTTTGCTGCGACGAAGGATCTTCCCCTGAATAAAGAAGCTGGTTGCCTGCAAACTCAATACTTCTGGCGAAAGAGCAGTTCGGATACAGGAGCAAAGCTGGCTGCTGCTTCTTGACCGCCTTCACTAAAAGCGGGTCTTGGTTGATAGATGCTAAATGAGTAAGGGGTATTGACAAAAACCTATTTGATACCATATTAAGCTTTTGAAAAATATCTGAACCCTCTTTTTGATCTTCAACCCGGTTTATAACTACCTTGAATTCCGGGATGTTGGACTTTTCTTCCTTTATAGTTTTTATAAGCGCATAAGCGTCGGTTATGGAGGTAGGCTCCGGCGTTGTGATTACAATAGCCTCATTTGAAGCTTTAACAAAATTTATAACAGAATTCGATATACCAGCCCCGGTATCAATTATTATTATATCCGCAATCGTGTCAAGATAGGCAAAATTTTTAACCAAATAGTTCATCTGTTTATCGGTTATGTTGGCAAGCTCTTTAAACC
>CAYLSP010000036.1:0-9795 GCA_964385935.1 uncultured Defluviitaleaceae bacterium | reverse complement strand
ATACTGAATTTGCCTTGACAAACGCAGTAGAAAAGTTTATAACTAGATTTGAGAGCTTTGAAAAACAAAGCTAGTTGGGAATCATGACTGAGATTATTTTTTAAGGAGGAAATAAGATGAACAAAACAGAACTCATTTCAGCAATTGCAGAGAAGTCTGGACTTAGCAAAAAAGATTCAGAAAAGGCTTTAAAAGCATTCGAAGAAGCAGTCACAGAAGAATTAGTCGCTGGCGGAAAAGTTCAGCTTGTTGGATTTGGAACATTTGATGTAACAGATAGAGCGGCAAGAGAAGGAAGAAACCCCCAGACGGGAGAACCCATGCAGATTGAAGCTTCCAAAGCACCTAGATTTAAAGTAGGAAAAGCTTTAAAAGATGCAGTTAATGAGTAATAATAAAACTACGCGGGGTAAAAATTATCCTGCGTTTTTTTATAGTGAAAGGGTGGTATTTTTGAGACTTGATAAGTTTTTGAAACTGTCTCGTATTATAAAACGCCGGACGGTGGCCAACGAAGCCTGTGATGCCGGGCGGGTCAGCATTAACGATAAAATTGCCAAAGCCTCCACTGAGGTTAAAATCGGCGACATAATAGAAATTCGTTTCGGAGCAAGCATACAAAAAGCCGAGGTTCTTCTTTTAAGCGAAAATCCCAGAAAAGAAGAAGCTCAGTTTATGTATAAATTGCTATAACAGTGCCGTTACTTCAAAACTTTTATTAATGTGTCAGCAATTGGCTCTACGGTGTTAAAGGCCTCCTGCTTGGTGTTTGTTTGCGCCCCAACTTCTATTAACAGGGATTTCGGAACCATATGCAGGGAATATCTGAAAGCGTTTAAATAAATGTTACGCATAAGCCCCGGATATGCGGATTTAGCCGTTAATTGCATCTGGAAACTGAATGCTAAATTATCTTTAAGATTGCTGTTTTCAAGGTTATTAATTGGCTTTAGGGTTTCACCTTCAATCATTTTACAAAGGCCGTTAACGAACATTACTTTTGCGGTTTTTTCGCCATCAACCGTGGTTATGAGCCTTGTGTCATCATTAACGCCGTCCCTGTGCAAGTCAATAACAACCTCTATGGTGGGGTTTTCAGCCAGAATTTTCTTTATAACAGGCTCCATGCGTTCATAAGCGCCAATAACTGATACTTTTCCGTCCACAAGATCAAACCTGTTCAATGCGTGAATGGTCTCGATTCCTGCTGATTCAAGAGCGGCTTTAAGCCTTTCACCAACCCCTACAACGCCGTCGTCAAGAACGCCGGGTTCTGAATCGGCATAGGCCTCATAGGCATGGGTGTGAAAAATTAATACTTTTGGGCCGGATCCGCTGATTTTCAGGTTCTTTTCCATAAAGGCTTTTCCGTCAAAATCCTCAGCCGTGAAGGCAGTTTTTTTGTCAACGGTGTAAAAACTCCTTAAATAATCAAAATCTGAAAATTTTTCGGGCTGAACAGTGAAAGGAGCGGGAATATCAATATTTTCTGGCACATCAGGCTGTTTTTCTTCGATTCGGAAAATGACTTCATCAGAGCCAACAATACCTCCCATTGCTTCATATTCAACTGTTTTTTCAAGTCTGGCAATATTTTTCTGAACCTCCCTAGGACTTTCCACACTGTAATTTGAAGCGTAATCCTGACTGCTAAAGGTACTCACCGCTTCTTCCCCAAAGGCTTCGGGAATACCTTCAAGCACCATGCCATCAGAAGGGGACAATGTTTTAAAAAGACTTGCGAAAGTTGGATCGTTTTTTTGATGGTTCATTTCATAATATGGCAGTGTGTCATATAATAAAAGTTCTCTTGACAAATCTTTATTTGCAAACAAAAAGACGGAAGAAGCCAGAACAAATGCGGCTGTTGTCCGCACGGCTATAATCCTTAATTTGTAAGCCCTGTTGTTTTTTTCAGACATACTAATGCCTCTTTCCGTTTTATATTCCGATAGTTATTCTATTCTTGTTTGGGTTTTATTAGAACTGTGGGGTGGTTATATGAAACTTGTTACATCAAAAGAAATGAGGGATATTGAACTTGCACTCAATAAAAAAAATTTAATGCCTACAATACTGATGATGGAAAATGCCGCAAGGGATGTTGCCGAATATTGCCTATTCATAGGAAAATGTTTAAAAAATCCGAAATTTCTCATTGTCTGTGGGACAGGGAATAACGGCGGCGACGGATTAGCCGTTGCCAGAAGTTTATTCTTCAAAAAGGCGGAAGCTTCAATTATTTTTGTCGGGGATGAAAAAAAGCTTAAAGGCGACGCAAAGGCCAACATGGATGTTATTATGCATCTGGGCATACCAATTTTATTTTTAAATAATGAAAACGATGTTTCAAAGCTTGAACGATATATTAATACAAATAATATTATAATTGATGCTATTTTTGGAACGGGGCTAGATCGGGAAGTTACTGGCTTATACAAACAAATGATAGACCTGATTAACCGCTCTGAAAAGCGGGTTGTGTCAATTGATATCCCCTCCGGCATAAATTCAGACACAGGGGAGGTTATGGGAGTTTCTGTAAATGCCGAAACGACCGTGACTCTCGGACTGCCGAAAATCGGTCTGTTTACCTATCCCGGATGTGAATATGCTGGAGATATAGTGATTCGCAATAGCTTTATGCCACAATTGCTTATTGACCAGGCTGATATTAAGGTTGAAATGCTTTTGGATGAAGAAATCTCAAAGCTTCTTCCCAAAAGGGCAGGGCGGTCAAACAAAGGTAAATTCGGAAAGGTGTTTGTTATTGCGGGGTGTGACAAAATGCCTGGGGCGGCGGTTTTATCCTCAAAGGCCGCGTTAAGGTCAGGCTGCGGGCTTGTTAAAGCCTGTGTAATAAAAAGTGTTGCGAATATTATTCACAACAATGTAACAGAGGCGGTTACTTTAATTTTGCAAGAGAAAGACGGAACGTTATGCGCTGATAGTCTTAATGCGCTTTTGCCGGAACTAAAAGATGTGAGTTGCGTATTGCTTGGCCCGGGGCTTTCAATAACCGATGATACAGTGGAATTTCTTACAAAGCTTCTGCCCGAAATAAATTCGCCCCTACTATTAGACGCTGATGCCCTTAACATAATCTCTCAGGATATTTCCTTATTAAAATCAATAAAAAATCCCTTTATAATCACTCCTCATCCGGCAGAAATGAGCAGATTAACAGGGAAGACGGTTGCAGAAATATTAAAGGACCCAATTAAGTGCGCAAGTGAGTTTTCAAAGTCAAATAATTGCATTACTGTTCTAAAGGACGCAAAAACTATTGTAACATCGCCTGAGGGACAGGTTTATATCAATAACAGCGGGAATAACTCCCTTGCCAAAGCGGGAACAGGTGACGCTCTGGCGGGGATAATAGCCGGGTTTATAGCTCAGGGCACGCCGCTATTTACCTCCTGTGAGCTTGGGACTTATATCCACGGCAGAGCAGGGGAGAGAGCTTCTCTGGAAAAAAGCAATTATGGCGTTTTGGCTTCTGATTTAATTGAATATGTACCAAGGGTTCTGTTAGAATTTACACAATTCCTCATTTAATTGCACTTCTTTTGAATAATATCCATTTTGCTCTGTCGAGAGGGTTTACGCCACGGCGTTTTCTGGTTTTTCCAATCCCTATCTCGGCGGGGCATTTTTTGTAGCCGAAAAATTCGCTTTTAATGATTCCATGCCCAGATGTCAGCGACGAAAACTTAATAGAATAATCCATCGAAGTTGCTACTGGAACCAAAGCCTCAATATGGACTTTTCCGGATATCATAACAGGACTGTCAAATTCCCCTCTCATGGACAAAATATCGCCGATTAGCTTACCGGAAAGGGATTCGTCGGCAATCAGCCGCATTTTTACAAAGGGTTCTAAAAGAGAAGTTCCACAATTTTCAAGCCCGTTCATAACGGCGACGGGCGTTGCTACGAAAAAGTCCATGGCGTGGGTGTGAACGGTATGATGTTCGCCGTCAATGAGCTTAATATTAAGGTCTGTGACCTCCCAGCCTGATAATCCCTGTTTAAGGGTTTCGGGTATACATTGTTCGACATGATTCTGGTATCTTCCCGGAAGGACATTTTCTTTTATAAGGGATTCAAAGTGATATCCGCTTCCCTGCGGGGCAGGGTCAATTTGAAGCTTAACAACTGCCCAGCAGGGTTTCGGCATTGTATAGGCTTCAAACCCGATTCCCGGTTTTTCTGGAGTTTCTTTATATATTACAGAAGGCGGCGAAAACGTCACATCAAGGTTATAACGTTCTTTAAGGAGATAACTAAGCACTTCGAGTTGGATATCGCCCATTATTTTAATAACAATTTCTCTCTCGTCCGCGTCCCATTCATATTCTAAAAGAGGGTCTTCGTCCGATAATTCGGAAATGGCTTTAAGAAGTTTCATGGGGTCTCCGTTATTGGAAAAAACTTGTACTAAAAGCAGTGGTACTGCCATTTGAAACTGTTTTCGCTCCAATAAACGCCCTATCATATCCCCGGTTTTAGCGTTTGAAAGTCCGTAAACCGCCCCAATGTCTCCTGCCTTTAAAATCCCTGAATCCTCCATTTTAGAGCCTGAAACGGCTCGGATTTGTGTTACTTTTTCATTAAAAGGCTCAGAGCCATTTCTAAAAAGGGCTAAATTGTCGCGGTTTTTAATAAAGCCCTCATAAAGCCTTACATGAGCGATTTTCCCCATTACATTGTCATGCTCGATTTTATAAATTATTCCTGATAAATCGCCGTCATCTGATGCGGACACAAAAGGAAGGTATTTAGTAATTCCGTCCATAAGCATATCTATACCGATTCCCATAGAAGCCGCGCCAAAATAAAGGGGAAAGGCTTTACATTCCTTTGTGAGTTTCATTAAAGAATCCACAATTTCCTGCTTTGTTAGCTCTTCACCCTCTAAATATTTTGAAGCAATATTGTCGTCTAAATCGCAAATGTCTAAAATAGAATCCTCTGAAAAATCACAGGCAACGACTTTGCAGTCATTTGTACCATAATCAACGGGATTATTTAATGGGATTATACCACGGGAAAATTCTTTTTTAAGGCTTTCAAGAACGTTTAGCGGCTCACAGCCAAATCTATCAATTTTATTTAAAAATATAACTGTTGGGATTTTTAGCGTCTTTATAGCCTCAAAAAACCTCTCTGTTTGAGACTGGATTCCTTCCGCGGAAGAAATAACAAGAACAACTCCGTCAAGCACAGACAGGGCGCGTTCAACCTCCCCGGTAAAGTCAATATGTCCGGGAGTGTCAATAATATTTATTTTTATGTCATTAACTAAAAGCTGGACGGAAGAAGATTTTACACTGATTCCACGTTCTCTTTCAATAGCTAAAAAATCCGTCTTGGTGTTACCCTTTTCAACGGATCCAGGTGCTTTAACTTCTTTTTGATAATAGAGCATTTGCTCAACAGTGGTGGTTTTTCCTGCATCCACGTGAGCAAGAACTCCAAGATTTATAAATTTCAAACTATACCTCCGGTGGGATACTCAGAATCCCTTTTTCCTGTAAATAGAGCCTGATTACTTTAAATTGCCCTTTTTCCAAAGACTTCTGGCTGATTCGTACTTCCGGCTGATTCAGCCGCTTAATAATTATGATTTTTACTCCGTCAGAAAGCTTTTCAAGCTTTGCCTCAGTTATTTCAGTGAAAGGTACGCTAATGGACTTTGTTAAAAATTTTAGCTCAAGTCCTTTTTTATAAAGCACAACTTTATAGGTCAAGAAGCTGTATATATAAAAACAATAAATCCCTAAAATCAGAAATATAATGGATTTTATAACAATGGAAACTGTCACATAAGTGGTCATTTCACCAAAAAAGGACGCAATAATAGAGGCCAGATTAAGTAAATCAATAGCGGCTACTGATACGAAAACGGCTAAATAAAATCCCTGCCGCCCCTTAGCCACGGAGATTTCTTCGCCTAATTTTTCTAAAACCTTCTTTTCCTCGTCCTTTAGAGCCATAAAATCCCTCCTATAAATTCCATCTTAAAGTATACAGGATTTTATAAATTTATCAAGTTCTTTTTCAGATAAAGATTCCTTTTCCATTAATTCTTCGGCAATTTTTGAAAGGCAGCTTATGTTTTCGGATAAAAGTGCAAGGGTTTCTTTGTAAAGACTTCCTAATATTTCTCTGCATTTGTCCGTTAATTCTTTTTCTAAATTAAAGACATTCATGCTAATAAGTCCGAAATCTTCACACATTCCGTATTTTGAAACATAGTCCCTGCACATTGAGCTTGCTTTTTCAAGGTCGTTTGAAGCGCCTGTGGTGACATATTCCTTGCCGAAAATCAGTTCTTCTGCCGCTCTGCCAGCCAGAGCAATCATCATTTGGGACTTTATTTCTGCTTTTGTATAGAACATTTTGTCTTTTGGAATGTTTACCGAAAAGCCTCCTGCTCCTCTTGAACTTGGTATTATTGTCACTTTTAAAACCGAATTTTCGGGCGAAGTGAGTTTTGTTACTAAAGCGTGTCCAGATTCATGATAGGCCGTGATTTTTTTGTCACGGTCAGAACGCTGTGAACGGTCTCTTTTCTCAGAACCGGCAATTATCGTGTAATAAGCTCTGTCAATATGTTCGTATGTAATAGCGTCCGCTTCCTCTTTCGCGGCGGTTATAGCGGCTTCATTCAATAGATTTTCAAGCATTGCACCTGAAAAATATACGGTTTGTCCGGCAATTTGTGAAACGTCAATTGAGTTGTCAACAGGCTTGTTTTTCATGTGTAGCTTAATAATGTCCTTACGGCTGTTATAGTCAGGCAGCATTACTTCCACCTGTCTGTCGAACCGTCCCGGACGAAGCAGAGCGTCATCCAGAGTGTCTAGCCTGTTTGTGGCGGCTATAACAATTATGCCTGAATTTTCGTTGAAGCCGGACATTTCCGTCAACAGCGCGTTCAGTGTCTGGTCTCTTTCGTCGTTTCCGGATGCGGGAGAAGCGGCTCTTTTTTTTCCTAGAGCATCTATTTCGTCAATAAAAATAACGGCTTTTCCAAGCTTTTTCGCCTCAGAAAAAAGGGAACGTATTCTGGAAGCCCCAACCCCTACATACATTTGGACGAAATCTGAGCCTGAAACGGCAAAAAACGGGACTTTCGCCTCTCCTGCCAAAGCTTTTGCAAGAAGGGTTTTTCCTGTTCCGGGAGAACCGTAAAAAATAACACCTCTGGGCATTCTTGCCCCGTATTGACCATATTTTTCAGGGTTTTTCAAAAAGTCAACTATGTCGGTGACACTGTCCTTTGCTTCTTCGTTTCCGGCAACCATATCAAAAGTTATAAAACTCTCTTCCTTTGCTAGTTGAAAAGAATTACTCATAGCAGCACTGTTTTTCTGTTTATTAATTAATTTTGACGCTATAAAAAACGCGCCGCCAAATAAAATGATTGAACCGCCGATTTCTAGTAAAGAAGTATCACTTTTAGCCGTTACAGCCTCTTCTTTAGTGACTTCTGAATTTTTATTTTTAGTCCTGTCGGATAATACCGCAAATAGTAATAAAAAAGCGATTAAAGCAACCATAATCGCTCCGAAAATATTTGATGAAAATAGTTTGTTTTCTCTCATAGAATCGCCTCCGGATTTTATGCGTTAAAAACACTATAGCATAAATCAGGAGGCGATTCATTAGTAGAATAGTTCCAGTATTATTTCTTTATTATGATATAACTCTGGTTTTCAAAAAGATAAATGGCTTCTAAATCTTCATTTTCAAAATCTGTTGCCATATCGGATGAAAAAGATACGCAGGTTCCGCAAGAAGAACTGAGTTTTCTTGGAACAGGCATGAGCTTTGCTGTTATATTTTGTTTTTTCAAATTATTGAAAAACGTTAGTGCGCCGAAATGGCTGTAAAATGTTGCTATGTAGTCTTTCATAATTCACCTATTTAGAAATATTTAAATTAAATATTCCGCCCTTTTCTTCAACTTTAACTGAGAAGCCTTGTTTTTCTGCATATTCGACACAGTTTTTTGTAGTGCCTTTGCAATCCGTTAAAAGGATAAGTGATGTTTCTGTCTTTAAGGCTTCCTTCAATCTTAGAAGGGGTTCTGGGCAGGAGATTCCGCAAACATCAATTGTTTTCACGCTTTTTCACCGGCTTTCTTATTAAATGTATTTACAACGGCTATAACAACGATAACCGCAAGAGCGATAAGTAAACCGATTTTTCCGTTTTCAGTAACACCTTTTGCGGAGGAGGCAAGCTTGAAGTTATGAGAAATTGCCGCTCCTGCCATAAGTCCAAAAATTGTTATAACGGAGTCAGAGTTCCCGCTTCCGGCCAATATCAACTGTCTGAAAGGACAGCCGCCCAGAAGCACAGAGCCAAATCCAACTGCCATCATGCCTAAAAAGTTCCAAAGACCGTCTGTATGAGCAATGGGCTGACCTTCAAAACCTAAATTGAATTTGCCAAAAATAAGATTTCCGACGATGCCAACAATAATAATTGAAGCAAAAGCCGTCAGCATCAAAAAGTTTTTAAACAACACAGAATCCCTGATTCCGGCAACAAAGCAAAGCCTTGTTCTCTGTCCTACAACGCCCATTATTAAACCGGCTGCTAATGCAACAAAAATAGGGGCGCGAGACGCTCCGGGACCTTCTTCTGAAAACAGCAGTACAGCAGGAACAGCTAATAATACAATAAGTAAGCCGACGCTTAAAACAGGGAAAATATAACCTTCAAACCTGGTCAGATCGTATGTACGCTTTAATGAAAAGCCTTTATTTAAGAAGAACACTCCAACAAAAATTCCAGCGGCAAAGCCCAATAGTCCCACAACTGCATTTAAGTCGCCACCTGCTATTCTTAGCACCATTCTCAGAGGGCAGCCAAGGAAAATTAACGCGCCAATCATAACGCAAGCGCCTAACACAAATCTTGTTACAGGAGAAGAACCGCCTTTTGATGAAAATTCCTTAGTGAAAAGAGATATTACAAAAGCGCCGATGACGATTCCAATTATTTCCGGCCTTGCGTATTGAACTGTGGCCGCTTCGTGGAGACCAAGAGCGCCGACGGTATCCCTTAAAAAGCAAGCGACACAAAAGCCCATGTTTGCCGGGTTGCCTAAAAGAACAAGAACTAGCGATATTACTGCCACAAGTCCGCCCAGCAGCACCATTTTTACATACTTACTCACTTTATCACTCCTACATAATAATTTTATCATAAGTATACAAGACAAATCTTTCTCTTGCAATCTGGTTTATTAATAATTATAATATTATGAATCAATTATATTAATGAAGTAAATGATATTAATGATATAGGAGCGGCTAATATGAAAAGAGTATATGTAGATAATGGCGCAACATCTTACCCCAAAGCGCCGGGAGTTTCTGCTGCAATGGTAGATTTTATTGAAAATAACGGCTGTAATGTAAATCGTGGCGGTTATGCTTCGTCTTATGACACGGCTCTTTTAATTCATGAAACTCGTAAGCAGCTTGGGGAGTTTTTTCATTGCAACCGTCCCAAAAACGTTATATTTACTCCCAGCATAACTTATTCGCTTAACATGATTATTAAGGGTTTTTTAAAACCTGACGACCACGTTATTGTAACGTCAATGGAGCATAATGCCGTCATGCGTCCTCTTAACCAAATGGCTGACATTGGGGTTTCTTTTGACAGAGTAAAATGTGAATTGGATGGAAGTCTCGAGCCCGCAAAAATTCTTCCTTTAATAAAAAATAATACTAAATTAGTAATTATGACACATGCATCAAATGTATGCGG
>CAYLSP010000035.1:0-9885 GCA_964385935.1 uncultured Defluviitaleaceae bacterium | reverse complement strand
GTATTTGATGTAATACACATAATCCCCACTGTCATAGCCAGCATTTACGTAATTTAATGCGTATATATATTGATATTATTTATTAAAAGATGTATTATAATATAAGGTAAGAATATTAGCACTGCCAATTACAGTTTGAAAGGGGGAATTGTTATGTTACAATTAACTATTGTTTTACTCGTTTTGGGAGCAAGTCTCTTAATTGCTGAAATTTTTGCTCCCGGATTTGGTTTTCTTGGTATTTCAGGTATTGTAGTATCTATAATTTCATTTGTAATTACCGCTCTGTGTTTACCCGGCGGAAGCATAATCGTTACAGGTGAAATTGCCTTATTTGCTCTTTTAATATTCATTGTATTCAAATACATGAAAAAGAGCCAGGTATATAACAAAATAATCCTGACAGAAACTCTCAATGAGGATACACCTGCTATGGAGAATTTTGAATATTTCCTTGGAAAAGAGGGCGTAACAATGTCTTCTTTAAGACCTTTCGGTGATGTTGATTTTAACGGTCACATTGTAAACGTCTTTTCTGAGGGCAATTATATACCCGAAAATAGAAAAGTTAAAGTTGTTCGAGTTGAAGGAAACCGAATCATTGTAGTTAAATCTGGAAACTAAAAAGGAGTGAATTAAATGTTTGAAGCGTACTATGCTTTTATCCCCACAGTGGTAATCCTTGTTTGTATAATTCTCCTGTGCGTTCTCATTAATATTATACCCATTGGTCTTTGGGTATCTGCCCTTTCTTCGGGCGTAAAAATCAGCATCTTTTCTCTTATAGGTATGAGACTGAGGCGCGTTCGCCCTGAAAGGATAATAAAACCCCTCATTAAGGCAACAAAGGCAGGGATAAAAATCAATGTTAATCAATTAGAATCCCATTATCTTTCCGGCGGACGAGTGGATAATGTCGTTGATGCGATAATAGCGGCTCAAAGAGCTAATCTGGAACTTACGTTCGAGCGTGCGGCCGCTATTGACCTTGCGGGAAGAGATGTTTTTGAAGCTGTAAGGATGAGCGTTACTCCAAGGGTTATTGAAACGCCATGGATTTCTGCTATTGCCATAAACGGTATCGAAGTTAAAGTTATAGCAAGAGTGACAGTAAGAGCCAATTTATCAAAACTTGTAGGTGGCGCAGGCGAAGAAACGGTTATTGCAAGAGTTGGCGAAGGTATTGTTACAACAGTCGGTTCAGCCAACAGTCATAAAGAGGTTTTAGAAAACCCCGACAGAATTTCCCAAACTGTTTTAGCAAAAGGTCTTGATGTCGGAACGGCCTTTGAGATTTTATCAATTGATATCGCCGATATTGACGTCGGGAGAAACTTAGGGGCTCAGCTCCAGATTGAACAGGCTGAGGCAGATAAGCTTATTGCTCAGGCAAAAGCCGAAGAACGCAGAGCCATTGCTATAGCCCACGAACAGGAAATGATTGCCCATGTTCAGGCAATGAGAGCAAAAGTTGTTGAGGCAGAAGCCGCAATTCCTATGGCGCTGGCAGAAGCCTTAAAATCCGGAAATTTGGGCGCTGTAGATTATTATAAGCTAGGAAATCTCCAAGCTGATACGAAAATGAAAGAATCTATCGGAAAGATGCAGATTGAAGCCGCAATAAAAACAAAAAACAACTAAATCAAAAATTTCTCGTTTATCGCTACAGTGATAAATGAGAAATTTTTTATTGTACTGCGAGGATATGGATTTGTAAACCTATTCAAAAAAAGTTTATCAGTAACGGTTCCTCTTACCTTAGCATATAATTAATTAAGTCGAAATGCTTAGTGCAATTAGGCAATATATGCTTAGTACAAGGAGGAAAACGAATGCGTTACTGCAATTCATTGAGCAATAATTCGTTACATGGCACAGATTATGGTCCAGAGCCATTTGTTGTGGACATAAACAAAGCCACTCTTCAAAACCAATACTTTCGCACAGCCTTTTGGACAGGTAATTACCTGCAACTTACATTGATGAGTATTCCTGTTGGAGGAGAGATTGGTTTGGAATCGCATCCAAACCTAGATCAGTTTTTACGCATCGAACAGGGTTACGGTCACGTTATGATAGGCAACAGTCCTGATAAACTAAATTATCAAACTAACGTACGTGATGGTTACTCTATCTTTATTCCGGCAGGTACATGGCACAATCTTATAAACATGGGAAATCGCCCCATTAAGTTATACTCTATTTACGCACCCCCTCAGCATCCCGCAGGCACTATTCACAGAACGAAAGAGGATTCTGACGCGGTTGAGGAACACCACTTTTAATTCTCTTTATAATATTTCAAAATCCAATAGCAGCAAAAATAAAAAAGCTACATTTTTTTCAAAAATGTCATTGACATTAAGTGAAAGTGTAGCTTTTTGTTGTAATGTGTGCTAAAATAACTGCATGTCTAATTTAGGAGGGTTGGTAAAATGAAACAAAAGTTTTTGAGCATATTACTTACCATTGTAATGGTTTGCTCTCTTACACCCATTTCCACGCTTGCATCGCAGGCGAACGATTTTCCCGACATGCCGTTGGAGGGGCATTGGGCTTATAACGCGCTTTCTGCGGCACTTGAAAACGGCCTGATGCAAGGAAGCGACGGAAAACTTATGCCAGGAAATAATCTGACAAGGGCAGAGATGGCCACAATGATTTCAAAAGCCTTTGGCGCAAAGGCCGAGGCCAGTATTGTTGGGTATTCTGATGTATCGGCTGAGGAGTGGTATGCAACATGGACTGCTAGAGCAATCAAGATGAAGGCCATGACCGGTGACGGCAACGGGAAAATGCGACCCAATGACCAAATTACACGACAGGAATGCTTTTTAGTAATTAACAATGTGTTGAAACTTGCCGCCGCAAAGGAATCGACGCTTGATAAGTTTAGCGACGCTTCTGATGTTGCGGAATGGGCTCGCCCCGGCGTTGCGGCAATGGTTCAGGCGGGATACATATCGGGTTCAGACGGAAAATTGAACCCTGAAACAAATATTACAAGGGCAGAGTTTGCACAAGTAATGTACAGTGTGATTAAAACTTATATTAAAGCTGACGGCGTTACATCAGTTGCTGACGGAAACGTCATGGTTAACGTGCCAAATATTACATTGAAAGGTCTTACTATTAAGGGCGACTTAATTGTGGGCGATGGTGTTGGAAGTGGCGATTTGACGCTGGATAATGTTAAGGTTTCAGGCCGTCTCGTGGTGCGCGGCGGCGGTGAAAACTCTATTTTACTAAAAAACGGCTCCAGTGTTGGCAGTGCTATGGTATGTAAAGCCGATGATGGTGGCGTGCGTATCCGATCTGAGGAAGGCTGTAGTATAGATGTTGTTAATATTAACGACGGAATGGATAATATTATCTTAGAAGGCACATTTAATCAGGTGGTTGTCAACACAAATACAACTGTAGTGTTAAATAGCGCCACAGTCACAGGGCTTACTATAAAAGCGGAAAAAGCCAATGTAACCCTTGACGGCACAAGTAACGTGTCCGTGGTTCAGATTGATAAAACCGCTAAAAATACCGAACTCAAGGTAAACAAAGATGCAAAGGTAGCAACTCTTAATTCTGCTGCCGAAAATGTTATCGTTAAAGGTGAAGGCACGGTAACGAGTGCAACCGTCAGCGGCAACAATACTGCTATTAACATTGTCGGTACGGTAATTACTGTTGTTGAAGGAACCACAGGAACAACCCAAAACGGTGAGGAAGTTAAGACCGATACCGCTACTGTTCCACCTGTAGTTGAAGGCAATAACAGCGGCGGTGGTGGTGGCGGTGGCAATACCGGAGGTAACAACTCTAGTGGTAACAACGGCGAGAATCCGTCGTCTGCCAAGATTACCGTTAATACAACAGCCGCTCTGATAGCCGCACTGGGCAACTCCCAGTACAATGAAATAACCATTGCAGAGACAACGGGTGGTGGCGCTAATTATAAGGGTGTTGAAATCACTATTGACGCTGGTAAAAATTTATCTCTTGCCGCCGGACGCAAACTGATTTTAGGCTCAGATGCTAATGGCAACCCGGTTGTGATGAATATTGCTGAGGGAGCGTCTCTTACAATAGGTGGTACGTTGCAAAACGGCGGATATATTGACAATTACGGCACGCTTACCATAAACGGACGCCTTGAAAACAATGCTCTTGCTGTGCTTGTTAACCGCGGAACAGTGACAGTGGGAATAGCGGCAGTGACTACTAACAGCCTCGGTTATATTGCGAACATTGGCACTATAACCGGCTCGCTGACCGGAGCGAAAACTTATACCCCAATTGAAAACTTCGAAAATCTAGACGGCAAACCGGTATTCCTTACGAAAAATCTTCAACCCGCAGGTGAAGTTATGCTCTCTGAGGGAGAGGATTTGTTTATTCCACGAAATGTTTCCTTAGAAGTTTTTAGGTATTTTTGGATAAATAGTAACGCTGTTGTTGCAGGTCGTCTTGGCTCTGGATATGATAATCATACACCGGTGCAAGCAGGAAGCATCCCTGCGCAAGGCTATCTGATAATAAGTGAAGGAGCGACTGTTAACCTTATAGCGGGGGGACATTTAACAGCTGACAGTTCTTACCTGATAAATAGTGGTACTATAAATATACTTAATGGCGCTATGATGATAAATGAAGCTGAGGATTGGGATTTCCGTACATATTTTGAAAACAGCGGAACAATTAACCTTAATAGAGGGTTGCTTCGCATTTTTAGCGCTTATGTGTATGCTGTGAACAGTGGCACAATTAACATATCCGCCATTGGTGTTTTTGACGATATGAATGGTATAAATAACAGTGGAGACGGAAAGATTATCCAATATTACAACATCGTAGCGACTGAAACAGCGCTTAGAAGTGCTCTCCAAAGAGGAGAAGCCGTCGCCATGAAGGGTAATTTTGCCATAACTCAGAACCTTAATGTAGCCAGACCGGCTTTAATTGTTCCAGATTCTACAGTCACCATTAACAAGAGCGTAGCAGTAACCGTTGCTAAGGGCGGAGAAATGATTATTGATAAATCCGGCAAGCTCATTAACAACGGTGCAATTACAGCACAAGCCACCGTGGGCGTATTAGGAACGTTGGAAAACAGCGGCACGATTAATACTTACCGTAGTTTAGGAGTTGTTGATAGCGGTAAAGTTATTAACAAGTCGGGCGGTGTCCTTAACCTTTATGCTTCTGACGAAATGAATGATATCTCTGCATTTTTGTGGGGCGGAAAACTTGAAAACCAAGCGGGAGGCACTGTAAATAACTTAGGTAACGTCAACACTTGGTTGGGCTATTCGGATACCTCCAATGACCCAAGCTTACCGGAAATATTTAATGCGGGAACCTTCAATAACGGACCTGTTACGGGGGATTCAGATGAGGATGATGGCGATAGCTTACACGCGGGAATGCTTTTCGATGCGGGTGGCACGCTCACTAATACCGGAAACTTCGCCAACAATGGATATTTAGGGTTATATGGTGTTGATATTACTCAATCAGGAGGCACATTTACAAACTATAGGTTCAATAGCGTGTCTATTTATGGCGGAAGCTTAACCATTTCAGGTGGCATGTTTAACAACAATGGTAATATGAACATTAAAGACGGTTATAATGAAGATGGTAATAACTCTATTTGCCAGATTGATATCGCCCCCGACACCTTTATAGATATATCCGGAAGGATAAATTACTCTGCAATAGCGAATGGTAATACAAGCTTAATAGCCGCTGAGAGTGCTCAAAAGGCAAAAATTGCAGAGCATCAGACAAAATACGGCTGCGCCCATTGGAATATGGATGATTTCTGTGCTGGTCTTGGCTTGTACGAAGAACTAGATATTTCTGGAGACATAAACTTTGATGAAAGTTATGAGTTAGGAGCTTTTTATACGTATAACTTGTTTAGCTACTGGGATGAAGAATTAAATGACGGATTGGGCGGTAGAGTTCCATACGTCTTAACAGTGGATACTGACGCGACGCTTACTGTTAATCAAGAAACAACTCTTAACACAAACAGCGGTAAAATCGTTGTAAACGGTACATTAGTGACAGCAGCCGGAATCGATGACCAGCCAGTTAAATGCGGTACGGTGGAAATTTCGTCTTACGGAGCGTTTGACGGAACAGACGGCACGGTGACAAACGACGGCGAATTTAGAATTATTTATGAGGACGGATATAATGAAAGTGAATATGGCACTGTAGGTCGCGAGCCGAATAGTCTTTACGGGCTTCCATTAAACGCCAAACATGTAGCCATTGTCCGCTCAGAAGATGCTCTCTCTATGGCAAATGATATGGACTGCATTACCGACATTGAAATCCATGACAGTATAACTCTGACCTCTGATTTGATTATTAAAAAGAATATGCTTATTGAATATTTCGGTTCACTCATGGTACCAAAAGACATAACTCTTGAGTTTGAAGGCGTACATGTAGAAAATGATGGTAACATAGGCATCCTCGGCACCATGATTGTTGGAGACGGCACAACTTTCTTCAATAATGGAGACGTGGAAGTTGGAGGCATAGATGATTCGGATAGTGGCTCATTAAATATCAACGAGGGCGGTATAATTATTAGTGCCAATCAAATCACTACCTACAAAAACGGTATTATAACCGTCCAGCCTAATGCAGCTATACGTGTGATTGCAGGTTTAATTATAAACCATGGAACACTGATAACCATGGCGGGTTCCGAAGATGCTGAGGGCGGATTAATATTGTGTGATAGCGGTGGTCTGTTGAACGAATTCTTTGATGATAATGACAATCTTATTGACCATGGTAACATCAAAAACTACGGCACTATTGACGTCACTAACGGTTGGGCTGATGTAAATGAAGATGAAGACTGGTTTGAAGGAAACCCAATTATCCGTCAAGAAGAACCCGTTTCACACGACACAGATTTTTAATTTGACTTAACCAATCAGCTAAATATGGCGTTTCTCTTACACAGAACTGCGCCATATTTAGCTGTTTTTTTGTGAAATTCATAATTGTTATTACATATACCTTGACAGATCCAAAAACATACCCTACAATATGAAAATGGGTTTCAATTTTAATATGGGAGGAAATATGGCAAAGTACAATACATGTCAACGGCAGTTGATTCTTGATTATTTAAAAGAAAATATGCGCCGTCACGTCACAGTTGATGATGTGCTTTACTACCTTAGAGAAAGCGGCAATCCCGTAGGGAGAACTACGGTTTATCGCTACTTTGACGCTCTTATCAGTGAGGGGCTTCTTATAAAATTCGACGGTGCAACAGGCAAGAGCGCTTGCTACCAGCTTGTTGACGGCGGAGGTTGTCAACAGCATTATCACTTTATATGCGACAAATGTACAAAGCTGTTTCATGTTGATTGCAGCGTTCTGGACGATGCGAAAAAACATATACGTTCGAGCCACGCTTTTCAAATCAGTTGCTTAAAAACTATATTTCACGGAACATGTGAAAAATGTCTTTCACTCTAGGATTGATGACCATGAAGAGACTTTTTGTTTTTTTATTAGTACAATTTTTACTATTTTCTCTATCCCTGTCTAGCTGTGTGCAGGAAAATGTCAGTGGCAAGATACAAATCGTCACCACTTTATTTCCCCAATATGATTTTGCAAGGCAGATAGCCGGGGATAAAGCTGATGTTACAATGCTAATTACCCCGGGTGTGGAAAGCCATTCCTTTGACCCTTCTCCCGCCGATATTATAAAAGTAAACCTTTCACAGCTTTTTATTTATACGGGCGAATATATGGAAGCTTGGGCGAAACGTATTATTGATGGACTGGACAACAAAGATGTGGTTGTTCTTAATGTGACCGACGGCATTACTCTTGAATTGACTGAAGATGAGGAGACAGGTGAAGATGGCCATGATGAAAGTGACCATTTGTATGACCCTCATGTCTGGACAGACCCCAACAACGCTATGATTATGGCAGAAAACATAACCAATGCACTTTGCTCAATTGATCCCTACAACGCTGAATACTACAAGGCAAACGCTTCTGCCTACATTTTGGAGCTGAAAGACCTTGACACTGCTTTTCAAGAGGTTGTAGAAGGCGGCAACCGCAGACAGGTGATTTTCGGAGGAAGAAACCCCTTTTATTATTTTCTTACACGATATGGTCTAAGTTATATGTCAGCATATGATTCCTGTTCCACCGAAACAGAACCTAGCGTAAAGATTGTTGCAAAGCTTATGGATGAAATAAAGGAAAAGGAGCTTCCCGTTATTTTTTATGAGGAACTCAGAGAACCGAAAGTGGCAAAATCTATTTCGGATGAAACAGGTATCAAAATGCTGCTTTTTCATTCATGTCATAATGTTTCCAAAGCTGAAATGAATGATGGAGCAACATATCTGTCCCTTATGAAACAAAACCTCAGAAATTTAGAGGAGGCGCTTAATTGAGAATTTTAAATATACAAAACGTTTCCATTGCATACGACAACAAAACAGTGGCTGAAAACGTTTCGTTTGAAGTATTCTCGGGGGATTATATTTGTATTGTGGGGGAAAATGGTTCAGGAAAAAGCACTTTAATGAAAGCTATACTTGGTTTAATGCCTATAAGAAAAGGGGAAATTAACTTTGAGGGTGGTCTGAAACAAACTGAAATAGGTTACCTTCCACAACAAAGCTTGATTCAAAGGGATTTTCCGGCAACTGTTTGGGAGGTTGTTCTTTCTGGTTGTCTGAATAGGACTTCATTTTTGCCTTTTTATATTAAAACGCATAAACAACGAGCTGAAAATATGCTGAAAAGTCTTTCTATTGAAAATTTGAGACGAAAATCCTTTGCGGAGCTTTCAGGGGGCCAACAACAACGGGTTTTACTAGCAAGAGCCTTGTGCTCAACGGAAAAGTTGCTCATTCTCGACGAGCCAACAGCAGGTCTTGATCCAAATATTACGTTGGAACTATATGACCTTTTCGAAAAGCTGAATCGTGAGAGCAAAATAACTATTTTAATGGTTTCCCATGACATAGACGCCTCCGTCAAACACGCCGGAAAAATACTTCATATGGAAACACGGCTTAAATTTTTCGGCAACGGTGAGGAATATAAAAACGCCGGTTTTTGGGAGGGCAGAGTATGAATTTATTTGAACAGCTTCTTGCGGCAAATATTTTTGCCGAATTGCTATCATATAATTTTATAGTAAGGGCTATTATCGTAGGAATTTTAGTTTCGCTCTGCGCCGCGCTCTTGGGAGTGAGCCTTGTGCTTAAAAGGTATTCTATGATTGGTGACGGGCTGTCTCATGTGGGTTTCGGTGCATTGTCTGTGGCTTTTGCCTTTAATTTAGCTCCTCTGACGGTTTCTGTTCCCGTGGTCATATTGTCCGCATTTCTACTCCTTAGAATCAGTGAACGTAGCAAATTGAAAGGAGATGCGGCCATAGCGCTTATATCAAGTTCTGCATTGGCTATTGGTATTATCACTACTTCGTTGACACAGGGCATGAACTCGGATGTATATAATTATATGTTCGGCAGCATCTTGGCCATGAGCGCAAGCGATGTCTACATTAGCGTAGGTCTGTCCATTGTTGTGCTGATACTCTATATTCTATACTATAATAAAATTTTCTCAGTAACCTTCGACGAGAATTTTGCTAGGGCAACGGGAACAAAGTCGGGGCTTTACAATATGATGATTGCATTTCTAACCGCTGTTACAATAGTTGTAGGCATGAGAATCATGGGAACGCTTCTGATTTCTAGCCTGATTATCTTTCCTGCCTTGACTTCTATGCGCATGATGAAAAGCTTTCGTGGGGTTATTATAAGCAGCGGACTGGTATCTGTCATTTGTTTTTTCTTTGGAATACTTCTG